>JAHJDP010000114.1 GCA_018831195.1 Candidatus Eisenbacteria bacterium
CCTCCACAAATCGACGGCATCCAGGTTCTCTTTGTCGAAAAGGACGCCCCGGCGACAGCCATATCGATCGGCTATCCTTATGATCTGCAGCGCCGCCATCCCGACTATTGGCCGATGCTCTTGGCCAATCATTGGTTTGGCGAACACCGGACATTCTACGGCCGGCTGATGAACGCCATGCGGGTGGACCGCGGCCTCAATTATGGGGATTATTCCTATATTGAATCGTACCGCCAGGGCCATCGAACCCGTTATGCGCTCCCGAACATTCTCCGCCGGGGGCAGTTCTTTTCGATTTGGATCAGGCCGGTTGAGGCGGCCAACAGCCATTTCGCATTGCGGCAGGCTCTAAGGGAGTTGACGCGTCTTGCCCTGCAGGGAATCCCCGAGAAAGACTTTGCGACCGCGAAAAGACATCTGTTGAATTACTCCAAACTGTGGAACCAGGGTTTGCAGCAGCGGCTGGGGATGGCCATGGATGACGCCCTTACGGGAACCGATGTCTATATCTCCCGAATCGAATAAGAGCTTGCACGGATGACTCTGGATGATGTCAATGCAGCGATCAAACGGCATCTTCAGGCGGACAATGTAAAGGTAGCCATGGTTTGCAGCAACGCCCGCAATTTGGCCGAGGCGATTTTTGTCAACGCTCAATCCCCCATCGTTTATGCCAGCGGATCGGCCCCGGAGGGCGTCCTGGAAAAAGATCTCATCATACAGGATTACCCGCTCAGGGTGACGGATGTGGAGATCATTCCAGCGGACGAAATCTTTCGGACCCGGGCGATGAAATAGGGGACCTGCCGCAGGCATCCCCCGGCGCGCCTTAGGCCGCCTTGCCGGATCCGGCCCCATTCCCGGCCGGATAGCTGGAACCAGCTGCGTTTTATGCAGTTAGAACTTGTGGTAGAATCACTTTCAGATCGGTCGCACACCCCGGCTCGATACCGGGCCGGGGATAGTGTAGAGTCAAGATCCGATGCCAACCGCAATCCTTTCAATTTTGGATCACGATAAAAACGGCCATGACAGGAGGCGACTGACGATGTCCTTGAAGCTCCGCGCCCTCACCTTTTTGCTCCCTTTGCTCGTGCTCTCCTTCTCCTCTTGCGATCTCTTTAAATCATCAAAAACGGCGGTTGTCCTTTCTTCCGCAACACTCGAGACGACGACCTTTATAGATGAGACCTTCAAAATCAGCCCGGACATGAAACATTTCTGTTACGGCATGGAGGTCGGTGACAAAGGACGCATGATTATAGATGGGGTTCAGCAACCCATGTACGATTCCGTGCGCCGGGCCGTCTACAGCTCAGACAGCCGGCGTCTCGCCTACTACGCCGCCACCGGCGACAAACAATTTGTTGTACTGGATGGGCAGGCCGGGCCGCTATATGACGCCATTTTATCGCAGAGCGTCATCTTCAGCCCCGACGCCACCGAATTGATTTATGTCGGCCGGCGCGGGGATAAATGGAACCTTGTCCGCAACGGGATAGAGCGCGCCGAGTATGAATTCGTCCTGGCCCCGACCATCAAATTCAGCCCCGACGGAAGGAACCTCGCCTATATCATTAAAGAAGGACATGATTGGTACGCGGTTCTCAATGGTGAGATTCAGCGTGATTTTGAAATTATGGGCGGCTCCGCCATTCTGCGGCGCACGCAACGTTCACCCTGCGATGAAATCCCCCTCGTCGAATATATCCCCGCCGATCTTGCCTTCAGCCCCGACGGAAAGACGCTTGCCTACACGGCGGTGCACCTCAACAAGCAGTATGTCGTCGTCAATGGCAAGAAAGGGAAGGAATATGACAGGGTTCAAACCCTCGTCTTCAGCCCCGATGGACAGCACCTTGCCTATCGCGCGCAAATCGGCGACCAATGGACTCTCGTCTTCGACGGCGAGGAAGGAAAACTATACGATCAGATTTGGGATCATACACCCATCTTCAATCCCGCCACCCAGCGGCCGGCCATCGTTGCGGCGATGGGAGAACAGTGGTTTACCGTTATTGATGGACAGGAAGGGACCCCTTACCTGAATATTGGAAAGTTCGTGCTTAGCTCCGACGGTGAACACTACGCTTACAAAACCTTTAGTGAAACTCCGCAAAAGCGATGGTTTATTGTTTCGGATGGGAATGAGCTGGCCGACCATGAGGGTGTCGGTAATCCGGTTCTCAGCGATAGAGGCGGACATCTCGCCTATCGGGCTGATTTTAGCGACCGGCAGTTTATTGTGCTCGATGGGGAATCTCAGAGAGCCTACAAGGAGGTCCATGATCCCATTTTCAGCTCCGGCGGCAACCATTTGGCTTATCAGGTTCAATACCATGGTGGGTATTTTGTCGTTTTGGACGGAGAGATGAGCGATCCGTATGCCTATATTTTTGAAATGAGATTTATTGGCGACAAATTGTATTACGCGGCCGTCAAGGACAACACCATACAACTCATAGAAACAGTCATCCGTTAATTTCAACCGTTGACTCCACCGGTCAACTCGATCGGTTGAATCTGGTGTCTGACTCTGGCGTTTGACTCTGGTGTCTAACTCTAAAGGAGAATGGCATGGGACAGGGGGAGATTTTCGATCCCAATGAAGAGGTGAATCCGCCCCATCCCACGGGCGACAACCAAAATCTTGCCGGCGATTTCAATCAAGCTGTCGAAAATCTGACATCGATGCGCAAGGTCATCGCTAATCTGGAGAAACTCTGCCACAAACTGGGCTCGCCTGAGATCTGGGCGCAACCCTCGCGATGCAGGGAGGCGGTCGATCAATTGGCCGAAATAACGCCGCAGATCCAGAACTTACCGATTTTACCCGACGGCCTGCTTCAAAGAGCCCGCGATGCTTCCCGGCAGGTGGAACATGCTTTGCTAAAAAGAACGATCGACGGCCTTGAGGAAGCGTGCCGGACGGCCGGGGTGTCCTTTCAATGCATCTCACGGCCTTCCCACGAATACAGGACCGGCACTTTCACTTTAGTGATGGATCCCGCATCCGGCCGCGTCCGGATTGGATATGCAAGGGAACTCATGGTAGAGACGCCCATGGAGACAGGCATTATTTGGAATGAGCTGCACCGCTGTATCCAGGAACTGAAGAAGGGTTTTCGCGACTCCGAATTCTTCTTCAAGGAACTCCTGGCCGTCTATAAAGGCATGCTTGGGGAAAAGGGCAGGAAATTCGGCGAACGGGTGGAGCTGGCCGACCTCCCCGGCCGCCTCACCGCGCGCCGGCTCAGCCGCTCCTTCTGGAAAAACCCGCGCCCCGGCGCCTTTCACCCCATCACGAGGGCGATGCTGGCCTACGGTCTTGATCAATTGATCCTCAACCGCGCCCTCGGACAGGACGGTTTTCGCTTGAGATTGGGATCGGCGACAATGGATACGACCAAGAAGAAGGCCGATGTTCTTTATCTCGAGAAAGGGCAGGCCGGTGGCCAATACTATTTAACATTTTGGTTCGAAAAGGATCCCGGAGCTAAGGCGGAAGGATAACAAATGGAACAGCTCGACCGAACATTGGCTCAACGCATCATCGAATCCCTCGGCAGCCTTGGGACGCCACCGAATCGCGGATTTCAATATTTCACGGTCGGTTTGGATCAGCAAATTCAGATATTGATAAAAGAATACCTCGACGGATTGCTTCCGCCTCCTTCCAACGGCGGCACTTTTAAATTGATCCAAGGGGATTTCGGATGCGGCAAAACTCATTTTCTCTACTGCATCCTCCGGGAAGCGCGCCAGCGCGGTTATGCGACGGCCCTCGTTCAACTCTCCCTCCGGGAGTGCCCCTTTGACAAAGCCGCGAAGGTCTATCAGGCCATCGCCCGCCGGATCTCCATTCCTATCGAGCTTGAAGAACGCGAAACAGCCGATCCGGAGGGATGCGGTTTCCCTGAGGTTCTGCGACGTTTCGCCGATGCCATTCAGGAAGCGGGAGGCGAGGAAGCCGTCACGACATGGCTCAGGAAGTTTTTGCGACGCGTCCCTGTTGAGATCGTCCCCTTCCGTGTCGCCTGCATCTCCTTTCTTGAGGCTTACCTGAAAGGCGATGATGCGACCGAACAGACAATGGAGCAATGGCTCTTGGGAATGGAAGTCCCCCGGACGGAATACAGGAGCCGCGGTGTCTTCGCGCGGCTGGAAGAAAGCAATGCGATGGGAATGATCACATCGATGATTCAAGTCGTCAGGGGTTTGTCTTTGGGCGATTACCGGGTGCCGGGTGTTGTTCTGGCCTTCGATGAAATGGATCGCACGATGTCTATCTCCGCAAAACGGAGCCAAACGCTGCTCGATAATCTGCGCCGGTTGGTTGACAGCGCGGTCGGCGGAGGCCTCCCCGGCGTCATGATGATTTATGCCGTTCCGCCGGAGTTTATGCGGACGACCGTCGCCGATTATCCGGCGTTGAAGCAGCGGCTGCACAGTATTACCCCATTCGGTCCCAATAACCCCTCGGCGCCCGTTATTGATCTGGAAGACCTTCTCCCGGAGGCGGGGAAGCTCCTGGCGGAAATCGGATCTCGGATCCTCGATATCTATCTTGTGGCCCGCCAGATAACACTCGATAAAAAAATCCAACAAGAACATGCAAAGGTTCTGGCGGAAATTGTATCAAGAGATTCCGCCGCATCGGGAACGCGGCGCGCCTATGTCAAATCATGGATCGCCCTTCTCAACGATCAGGTGGCACAGGGCGAGCGCGCGCTCTCAGAAGAGGAGTTGGCGGGTCTCGCGTCGGGTTACCTGGAGGAAACATTCGCGGAACCATCGGAATCGGCAACGTATCAAGATCTCTAATCTCAAACGGGAGCAACAGTGTTCCGACCTGGTGACATTGTAAAACACACCGACATCGGATCCGGCATCGTGGTCGGCAAGGAAGGCAACCGTTTCAAGGTGCGCTTCCGCACATTGGTGTTTGATGTTCTGCTGCGGGCCAAAGAGCTTCTGCCGGGGGACGCCGCCGAGCCGCGTCATCGTATCGCATCCAAAACACCCACCATCGGATTCATAGAAGACAAACCCGCTTCGGCCGATGCCTGGGAGCGCCGTGTCATCGAAGCTTACCGCTACGGGATTCTTGATTCTGAATACGCGTCGGAATTGACCGTGGGACGCGAAGATGAACTTAGACATCTCAGTAAAAAGTTGGATCTCGCCGGCACCGGCGGCGCGGCATTGGGCATCATCGGCGATTACGGGTCCGGGAAAACCCATCTGCTGACGCTCCTTGCGGAGCGGGCGCGGCGCAAAAACTTTCTCACCGCTCTCATTACGATCGATCCTTTGGAGATCCGCCCCTCCAACCCCAAGCGGCTCTACCGATCGATCGTGACTCAACTACGCTACCCCGATCGCGCCTACCCGGGCGAAGGTTTGGCGCCGTTGCTGGATCGCGCCACCGATGAGGAACACTGGAAATCCGTCGCCAGTTCCTTTTTATCTTCCGGATCCAGGGTCGGTCATCGATACCTCCATGCCTTGCTGCTTTTCTGGTTCAATCAGCGCAAATCATACCGGGACGAATTTGTGGAGTGGGCCGGCGGAGCCCAGGCTTGGATCGAGGGCCAGGATGAGGCCAGCAGCGAATTTCTGACACAATGGGTCGGACGTCAAGGCCTGCCCCGCCAGTGGTTCCCCGCGCTTCCCGACCATCGCACCCGGAGCCATACTTATACATATCTTCTGACCGGGATCTCCGAACTGGCGCGGCGTGTGGGCTATAGCGGGCTCGTCGTTCTGTTGGATGAGGCGGAGTACCATGAAAGACTCGGCGGAGAGGACCGCAGCTTTGGAGACGATTTCTTCGCCCGCCTGCTCTACGCGGCGCTCCGTCCGGCGGCAGGCCAGCTTGCCGCCTGGGAACATAACTCCTACCGCGGAGGACACCGCCAGACAAAGGACGAGCCGACAATCTTCCAATTCCCATCGGGTTTGGTTCCCGTGATTGCGGGAACTCCGGAAACACGTGTGGCCCGTTTGCTGGAATCGTTTCTCATTGAAGATCAAGTAATACATATTCCTTCACTGGGGAGCGCCGATGTCCACCAGCTCATCCTCAAACTCGCCAATCTCTATTGGAGCGGTTACGGGCCGGGATCGGGCAACGGCGATTGGCCGCCAACCGTCTCAAAAGAGACATTTCGCGGCGCGGTCTGCTCACTTGAACAATGGGCCGAAGATTGGATGAAGTACGGCGCGGAGGATGTCGTTCGGCCGGTCATTCGAACAACCATTCACATCCTCGACCTGTTGCGTCACGGCCGCATCCGGGCCCCCAAAAACGGGCGTGAGCTCGCCGCCTTTTTAGAGGATCCGTCGGCGTCCATATTGGGGGATTGAGTCATGACGGAAGATTGGAGCGAGGGCGATCATTTCGTTCGTTCCCTTCTGCCGCGAACGGGATCCGTTTTCTTCGGCCGCTTTAAACGCCTGACCCCCATTCAAAGAGACGCCATCCCCCGTCTGCTTGAAGGGCGCAATTTGCTGATGATCGCCCCCACCGCCACGGGCAAGACCGAAGCGGTGATGGCCCCTCTGCTGGAACGCTATCTGAAACCCGGTTTTGATCATCCTGTGATTCTCTATATCGCGCCGACCCGCGCCCTGGTTAATGATGCTTACCGCCGCCTCGAATCGCGGATGCAGTGGCTCGGGGCCGGATTGAGCCGGAAGACGTCGGATCATCCGGGCCTGCCGAAAACCCCTCCCGCCGTCCTCATCACCACACCGGAATCGCTCGACTCCCTCCTTGTCAGGGCGCCGCGATATCTTGTCTCGATCCGCGCCCTCGTGCTGGATGAGTTGCACGCGCTCATGGGAACGCCGCGCGGAGATCAGCTGGCCTGCCTGGTGACACGATTATCACAGATCGTTGCGACGCGATGCGACGCGGATCAGCCATCGGGGCAATGTCAAATCGTCGCGGCCTCGGCGACGGTCGAAAATCCCGCCGTGACCGCCGGGTGTTTCTTTCAAACCGGCGGCGTGCTGATCGCGCCGGGGCATAGAAATCTCGAGCGCAAGATTGTTCGCTGTGAGGAACCGGGGGAATTGCAGGAGTTCCTCGCCGAGTCGATCCGAGATGGGCGCAACAAAGTACTGGCCTTTGCCAACTCGCGGGCCGAAGTAGAGGCAACCGCATCCAGATTGAGAGGCAACCCTCCGTTTAGAGAGTATGTTTATGCCCACCATGGAAGCCTATCCCGTGGAGAGCGGGAAAAGACGGAGCAGCATTTCCTGCGAGCCCGGAGGGCCCTCTGCGTCGCGACTTTAACATTAGAGCTTGGGATCGATATCGGTGATGTTGATCTCATCCTGCTGCTCGGTCCGCCGCCGAGCGTTTCCGCGCTGTTGCAACGGATGGGCCGGGGCGGCCGGCGCGGCCAGAAGGCGGGTGTGCTGGCCGTGGCGGCATCCGAGAGAGACGAGCTTCTCTTCCAGCACCTCTTTCGGTCGGCGGAGTCGAATCAGCTCCTCCAGGATCCGCCGGTCTATGATCCATCGGTGGTTCTTCAACAGGCCTTGTCGGTCTGTCTTCAGAATCGCAGACGGGAAGTCGATGCGGCGGGTCTTTTGGAACGGATCCCCGAGTGGCAGCAAGACTACTGGACGGAAGAAAGATTGACGTCGGCCTTGAGAAGCCTTTACCGCGCCGAATTGCTCGAGGAGGTGGCGCGGGGGGTTTTCGGTCCTTCGCCGGATCTCGAAGAGCAGTTCCGCCGCGGTACGATGCATGCGAACATTGCGAGTGACGGCGAAATCACCGTTTGGGATGATGCCTCGGGGCGTGTTGTGGGATCGGTCGATCCGTCGGCCGCATCGGCGGATCATCTGACCTTGGGCGCGGTGACCTGGGAGGTGACGCACCGGTCATCCGAGGGATTGCGTGTCTCCTCGAGTGAAAATGCGAGCGATCCTCGCTTTCGCGGACGGGGATTCCCTCTAACGGGCGCCCGTTATGCCCTGCGCCTGAAGCAGGATCTCGGCATCGAACCCCATGTCCTGATTCGTTGCGAGCAGGATAATATAACACATTTCTTTCACGCCTTCGGAAGCCTTTGGGGGGAATTGCTGCGTCATGCCGTTGTGCTTCCCAAGGCGACGGGATACCATGTCCTGCATCCGGCTTGGGGACTCTCCCTTGAGGGATCGGTGATGAAACCGGTCCTCAATTTGCAGCCGAAACGGCTGGAGGACTCCCTCCTGAGACGGCGGCGCACCCTTGTGCGACGGCTTCCTTTCGGCCCCTATTTTGACAAGCTCCCGGAGGAGGAGCAGGATCAGGCGATCCTGCGGGCCTTCCGCATAGCGGAATTCCTCGAGCTCATTCAGCAAATGGAAGTTGTGACGCCGCCGACCGAGGAGATTGCAAGACAAATTGTACTATTTAGCAGGGATAACTGAATCGTGAATATTGAATGTTAAAACGGCCTTGCGCGCAATGAGATCATTGCTAAAGTAATTCCAATGATATCGCCATCACCAGCATGCCCCCCACAAGCCCATACACTGATTCATGACCCTCGTCGTACCGTTTCGCATTGGGGATGAGCTGATCGAGGGAAACGAAGACCATAATCCCGGCGATCGCCGCGAAGGTGACACCCATCACAGCCGGTGACAAATAGGGCCGCAGAAGCCAATAAGCCGCCAGGGCTCCGATCGGCTCCGCCAAGCCGGAAAGAAAAGCATACGCAAGAGCTTTTTTGCGGCTTCCCGTTGCGTGATAAACCGGCACGGCCACGGAAATCCCCTCGGGAATATTGTGGATCGCCACGGCCACGGCAATCGAGAACCCGATGCGAGGGTCGGTCAATGTCGCGAAGAACGTGGCGGCGCCCTCGGGGAAATTGTGAATGGCGATGGCCAGCGAGGTGAGAAGGCCGATCCGCGTCAGGTGCAACTTGTCTCTGAGCTTGGCTTCTTCAGGGCCGGTGGAGACAACATGGGGATTCATTTCGGACGGAACAAAAAAATCGATGAGGCCTATCAGCAGCATCCCTCCGAAAAACCCGCCGATAGTGATCCAGGCTCCGGCCGATTCCCCGCATCCCTCGGCAAGCAGTCGTCCCGCTTGTGGAAACAATTCAACGAAGGAGATATAGATCATCACGCCGGCAGAAAACCCCAAAGAACCGGCCAGAAACCCTCGCCGTTCACCGCCCCGTATAAAAGCGGAAAGACCGCCGATCCCGGTGGAGAGACCGGCAAAAGCCGTCAGCAGGAATGCGAGCAGGATCCGGTTGTTCATCAGGGAATCCATAAATCATAGGCTCCGAAGGATCCGTTTCCCGGCCTGGGTTTTCTCCCATATCACCGATAATCCGATCGTGATACGATCCATTTATATTACAATCTGCCAGGGAGGCGGCTATGTCAATTTTAAGATTTCTTGGGTTTGGAGGGGATGAGGCATCATCCAATACGCATTCAAGCGATTCCGAAACGGTGCGCAGGATCGTAAAAGAACTTGAAGCGATGGATCGAGATAAGGCGCGGTATCTGGCTGCATTCGCCTATGTCCTGAGCCGTGTCGCCAACGCCGATCTCGACATCAGTGATATGGAAATTAAGAAAATGGAGGAGCTGGTCACCCGTTTCGGCCGCCTGACCGAGGAACACGCCGTCCTGGTTGTACAGATCGCCAAGAGCCAAACACTCCTCTTCGGAGCGACGGAAGATTTTGTCGTCACCCGGGAGTTTAAGGAAATGGCGACCCACGAGCAGCGGAAGGAGCTTCTGCATTGCCTCTTTGCCGTCTCGGCTGCGGATGATTCGATTTCAAGCGCGGAAGAGGAAATGATCAGGCGCATTTCTGATGAATTGGGATTCGACCATGATGAATACATTAACATCCGATCCGGCTACAATCATCTCCGCGATGTCATGAAAAATCTTCCGGGATCTTCTTGAGCCGGCCAGCGCCGATAGAATTTTGATTAAGGGATTAAAAACCATTTCGCGAGAAGAAAGAAAAGGATCGTCAAACCGGCCGTTGCGGGAATGGTGGCGAGCCAAGAGCCGTAAATCTTTTTGACTGTTTGCATCTGCAACGCCGCCAGCCCTCGCGCCAACCCAACCCCAATCACCGCCCCGACCAAGGCATGTGTCGTTGAGACGGGCAGTCCGATTTTTGAGCAGACAAGGACAGTCGTCGCCGCGGAAAATTCGGCGGAAAATCCTCGGGATGGCGTCATATCCGTTATTTTCTTGCCGATCGTTTCCATAACCCTCCGGCCGAACATGGCCAACCCAAGAACAATCCCACCGCCGCCGATGAGCAGGATCCACATGGGCATCTGCACTTTCATGGACACTTCGCCGGTCGTGTAAACGGAGTGAATGGCGGCCAGGGGCCCCACGGCATTAGCCACATCATTGGCGCCGTGGGCGAAGGCGATATAGCAGGCCGTCGTTACCTGAAGATATTTAAAAATGTGCTCCGCATCCATGTGATCTTTCAGCGTGCTGGCTTCACCACGGCGATGAGTGAAGTGGAAATAGGCCGCAACGCCCACCACGGCGCCGATCGAGATCGACACAAGCAAGGCTGTCGGGAGGGGAAGATTCAAATGCAGGTTCTTTAGACCCTTGTAAATCAGAGAAAGGCATAAAATCGCCACGACAAGTGTGATGAAGTAGGGAGCGATACGGGCGGCCGCGGCATTGGGCCGTCTCGAGGAGAAGATCATTTTTCGAACAAACATAAACAGAAAGAATCCGATGAGCCCGCTGACCAAGGGCGAGATGATCCAGCTGGCGACGATGCTCCCCATGGTCGCCCACTTCACCGCGCCGCCGGTTATGAGCCCAAAACCGAAGATCGATCCGACGATCGAATGCGTGGTTGAGACCGGCTGGCCGAGATGAGAAGCCAAATGCAGCCATAATGCCGAAGCGATAAGGGCGGCCAACATTCCGTAAATCAGGAGCTGCGGTTCGTCGACAAAGGCCATGGGATTCACGATCCCCTTGCGGACCGTGTCGGTGACATGGCTTCCGACCAGGACGGCCCCGGCAAACTCGAAGATTCCCGCGAGGATGACCGCCTGGCGAAATGTCAGCGCCCGTGAGCCCACCGATGTGCCCATGGCGTTGGCGACATCATTGGCCCCGATGTTCCAGGCCATGTACAGACCGATCACTGACGCCAGGATCAGTATCAGCAAGTACCCGTCCTCCCCCGATGCCGCAAGCCTACCTCTTGCCGATGATCAGCCGCAGAAACTTCGCCGTTCTCTCGGCGTTATTCGCAACAGAGCTCAGTGTTTTACAATATTTGTCATAAAAGAACAGCGTCGTAGGATCAAGCTGGTCCTCGAGATCATAATAATGCTTCGCAAAAACGCGCTGAAGTTTGTCGGCCTTCCACTCTTCCTCCACAACATTATCAATGGAGTCGAGCACGCGTTTCGCTTCTTCTCCCGTAAAGGCGCTTTCGGAAAGCTGGGACAATTCTTCCGCCAATCCGAGGAGATCCTCGCTCACTTTGATGACCTGATCGACAAGGGCCAGGAAATCCCCCCGCAGCTCCTCGGGGACTTTTGTTTTACGCAGCATGAGGACAACCGAAAAATCTTCGGCCGAGTCGGCGACGTCATCCTGAACGGCAAGAAACTGCATCAGCTCGTACTTGCCGACCGACATGAGGAAGACATGCGAGATCTGATCGCGAATTTGCCCTTTGATCAGATCGGCCTCGTGTTCCGTCCTGGACATTTTGTGATGCAGCTCCTTGATCCGGTCCCAATCCTCGGCCAATAGCGCCTCGGCGAGGGGCTTCATCAAGAGAACACAGTCGTGCACCTTCCGTGTATGCTCCACTAACATTCCAAATGGAGATGATCCAAACAGATTTCGCATGATACGCATGCTCATTCCCTCCGGAGGGACAACAGGAATGGAGAATTCTTCAGATTTCCTGGAGATTATTGCCGTAAACTCAGGACGGATCGGGATGGGATCCCCGCATCCTGGGTGAACAAACCATCAAACCCGAGTAAACTTAGCAGCTGGAGATTCGGCGTCAACCGGCCCGCTCCGCCGCGGTATCTTTGGAAGGCGATGTGTGAAAAACCAATATTTCGGCGATATCAATGACTACCGTAAATACGGGCTTCTGAGGGTACTCGCGCGCGCAACCGGCCTATCGGCGGTCATTTGCTGGATGCTTACACCCGATGACGGCGGAACCGACGGGCGTTTCACAACATATCTCTGTGACAAAGAAACCTGGCGCCGATACGACCCTCCCCTCTTTGATGCCCTGCATGAGGCGGTCGTACGGCGGCGGGATCGCTCGACACGGCATGTGGAGCGATCCGGAATCCTTCCCGGATTCGAATTTTTCAATGAAATCGTCCCCCAGGACGCCCCCTCCAGAAAAGCGTACTTCGACGAGCTTGGCGCGATGGCGCAGGATACCGAGTGGATCTTCTTCGACCCCGACAATGGAATGGAGGTCGCCTCCGTTCCCGATGGCCGCGCGGGATCTCCAAAATATCTCTATTGGCATGAGGTGCGAAAGGTCTTTAACAATAATGTTTCGCTGCTTGTCTATCAGCACTTTCCACGAAGGCCGAGAGAGGAATTCATCAAATCCACCGCCCGGTGGTTCATACAAGAAACAAAGGCAGTGGAGGTTATCTCGTTCGCCACATCACGCATCGTCTTCTTCCTGATCCCGCAGAAACGACATCGCCTTAAATTCAGAAGGGCGGCGCTGGCGGCGGGCCGGCAATGGGATGGGCAGATCGCTGTCGCGTATCATTCAGGCTGACCGCGCGATGCGCACAATTCCAGCAAATACCCCGCTGAAGTTCCCCCTAGGACCCAAGTATCTCTTCTTTCACCGCAGCGACGATCACCGTAGCGTGGATGCCGCGTCCCTCGCCGAACGCTGTCAATTCCTCGCCGGTGGTGGCGGTGAGGCCGACCCTCTCGGCGTCGATTCCCAGTAGCGCGGCGATCCTCCCGCGGATCTTTGGTATAAACTCAATCAGTTTCGGTCTTTTACATTCAACAGCGATGGAAACAGACGTTATAAGGTATCCTTCGAGGCGATTCAGGGCTTCCACAAGATAAAGGGAACTGTCGGTCACGCCCTTTTCCAAACAAAGGCGATCAGCGTAGGGACCCAGAACGGTGAAACCGGTGATAGTGGCCAGGGCGTTGCAGAGTGCATGCAGGATCACATCGCCGTCGCTGTTTGCAACCATCCCCGGTGTCGATGGAATTTCCACCCCTCCGAGCATGAGTTTGCGACTGGGATCCCGTGAAAATCGATGGCTATCCGTACCGATTCCGACGCGTAGTGGCATAATGTTTCCCCCGCTGTTGAACAAGGGCTTACCCGATCCGATTTAGAATCGGGCTCCTAGGCCGTCTCCCCGGTCCTTCCTATTCTTTCGGCCATTTTCAAATCCCAAGCAGTGGTGATTTTCATGTTTCTTGAATCTCCGGGAATCATCCTCACCGCGAGGCCGTTGATCTCGGCCAGCATCGCCTCATCGGTCGCGACCAGACCCTCCACGCGGGCCGCCTGATGCATCGCCAGGCCGATTCCAAGCTCAAGTGCCTGCGGCGTTTGCGCCCGCACGATTTTGGCGCGGTCGAGGGTCTTGACGATCCGCCGGCCATCGATCGCTTTCAGTGTATCTTCTACCGGCAGCACGGGAACCACGCATCCGCGGAAGCTCCTGTTTTTGAAAGGGGACAGACAGCGCGTGATGAGATCCCGATCCAAAAGCGGGCGGGCCGCATCATGAATGAGAAGGATCGTATCATGCGACAGTTGAAATTTCTGACCCCATTCCATCCCCTTGCGAACCGAATCCTGACGGCGGCGCCCACCGGCAATGAGATAAACCGGCTTCTTGCCGGTCCGCCGCATGGCGGCGAGGCTTGTTTCAAAGCGTTTCTTTTCAGCCGCCGGAACGGTCATCACGACGCCGTCGACCGCCTCCGACGCGAGCAGGGTTTTCAGCGACCAGAAGAAAAGGGGGCGGCGCTTCAACGGCACCAAGGCCTTCGGCCGGGCCACTCCCAATCGGCGGCCGCGGCCCGCAGCCACAATGATCGCCCAGACCATCCGTCGTCCCATCACCGCGCACCTCCTGCATCTGTATCTACAAAATAATCAATAGAACACGCCACACGCACACCCCAGCTCAGCGGGGATCACTGCCTTGTTCGGCCCTGCTCTCTCAACGCTCTCTCTTCGCCTGGACCGGGTTCGCCGGGTAGTCCAGCGTTTCTATGATTTCCATCTCTGCGGGCACCCTTTTCAGCAGACGGACGGCCTCATCCACCCGGCCGACCGGGAGCAGTTTCATCTTGGGGGGATTCTTGCCCTCGGTCACCTCTTCCAGGCAGACCCTGGGGAGAATCGCCTCTGTGTAGCCCGAGGCCAACGCCTCCTCCAACCGCCGGCGGGCATGCCGGACCCGTCGGACCTCTCCCCCGAGACCGACCTCGCCGAAGACAATCCGGCCTTCTCCAACACATGCTGCGGTGCGGCTGCCGGCAAGGGCCATCACCACCCCCAAATCCGACGCCGGTTCGGTAATCTTGAGCCCACCCGCCACATTGAGGAAAACATCGTTCTGGCTGAACCGGAGCCGGGCCCATTTCTCCAGGACACCAAGCAGAATCGCCAACCGCCGCGTATCAAACCCGGTCGCGACCCTTTGGGGATTGGAGTAGGCGACGGCATGGGTGAGAGCTTGAACTTCTACAAGAAGAGCCCGGCTGCCCTCCATCGTCGGAACGACGACGCTGCCGCTGCTCATCGAAGCGCCGGGACGCAGAAGGAGTTTTGAAGGCTGATCCACTTCGATCAATCCGTCGTCGCGCATGTCGAAGACACCCAGTTCCTGAACCGATCCAAACCGATTCTTGGCCGCTTGGAGGAGCCGATAGCCGCGGTTGGGATCCCCCGTCATGTCCAATACGGTGTCGACCATGTGCTCGAGTGTTTTCGGCCCGGCCAGCGTTCCTTCCTTGGTGACATGGCCGACGAGCAGGACCGGGACATCATGCTGCTTCGCCCAGCGCGTTAAAGCCATCGCTGATTCCCGCACCTGCACCAGCGACCCGGGCGCCGAGGCGATTTGTGAAAGAAAGACGGTCTGGATCGAATCGATAATGAGAACGCCGGGCTTTGTTCGTTCGGCCTCCCGCAGAATCCGGTCGACGGCGTTCTCCGCCATGAGGAGGATCGGCCCCATGTCGCCCCGCATCCGATCGGCGCGCAGGCGGATCTGCTCGGGCGACTCCTCCGCGGAGACATAAAGAACGGCGATTTTCCTTTGAACCAGCGCACCGGCGACCTGCAGCAACAAGGTCGACTTGCCCACCCCCGGCTCACCACCGAGGAGAACGGTGGACCCGGGAACCAATCCCCCGCCCACGACACGGTCAAACTCATGGACACCGGTGGCGAGCCGGGTCCAGTCGGATGTGCCGATCTGGTTGAGCGGGCGCGATGTGCCGGTGTCGGCGCCATGCGCCCGCGCCAGCGCCAATCCGGCTCCGCCGCCGCTCTCCTCGACCGCTTCAGGGGGGCGATAGGACTTCAGGGTGTTCCATGTTCCGCAGGAGGGACAGCGGCCGTACCATTGTACAAAAGTGTCGCCGCAATCCCCGCAGAGATAGACCTCACGGTTTGACTTGGATTTTGCCATCAATGCATCCTTTCCACGGCTGCCTACCAGAGATCTTCCTCGACCAAATAGATTTCCCCTTCAACCGTGACGCGGTCACCCGGCCGCAGGCGGCGGCCCCGGCGGATTTCGACCTCGCCGTTGACGAGAACCTCACCGGACTGGATCCTTTGCTTCGCCATCCCGCCCGTTGATGTAATCCCCTGAAGTTTCAGAAACTGGTCGAGACGGATCCGGTGCTCTTCCTGCGGTATCTGCTGATTCATGCGGGTCATCCTCATTATGGGAGAAGCCGCCTCGGGCTTGGCCCCGGCCGTCGGCCAACACCGCCTTTACTTCAAACCGGCTCCCTGCCGATCCTTAGACTTTCAATCAGTGTTTCCTTGGCCCTCTCCAACAGCGGCATCTCATCCGATTGTTTAATGGCTAAACCGAGATCCTTCATCAACGGCATGAACAGGTCCAGAAGGAAACTGTTTTTTACCGAGAGATGACGGGGAAACGCGCCCCAATCGGATATCATTTGGATGAAGGTTTCGGGAATCTCACACCACATATCCTGCAGCGTCGTTTCCACCTTTAACAATTCGCTGCCAACCACCAGCCCGCTGGGGTTATCCACAACAAGGAACATATAGGGGTAGTATGGCCGCTCGCTTTCTTCTTGAATCGTCGCTGGAAAGAGAAAGAGATCGAGTTCGAGGATTCCATCGATCGGCGGAATGCGCGCCACCTCCTCCAGCAGATCCCCGTCCACCGGGATACTCATGGTCACCGCTTCCGGCGGAGGAAGTTCCATGAGCGTGTCCCTCCATCGGGGACCGCCCTGCGAGCCGGTATGAGTCCGGATAAAGTGCCGGTTGTCGTTTTCGGAGGGGAAAATCGACGGGTCCTTCATGTAGCGCGGGATAACATTTAATGTCTGCTCAAGGACGGTGGCAAGAAATGCGACTTCTTTCATATCCAGAAACCAAGGGAAATAGCCGGGGCTGAAGCTGCGGAACATCGGCCAGGCATGACGGCCGCGAAACTTCAAACCGAGCAGCTTAATTATTTCCCGGTCCCGTTCATCGAGCTGCAGCCGGTTTTCAAAGGAAACCTGCAACTGGGGAATTTCGAGTAAACGTTCGGGGTTACCCGGCATATAATCCTGAAGAAGATCATAGAAGCCGTAAAGTCCGGCGGTGCCGAGATAGACCGTTATCGAAAAATGTTCACCCAAGGCGCCGGTCACGCTGACAAACCCGATTTCGTTTGTTTCGGGAAATTGGACGCCGAAGATATCGGTCTGCTTTATCGATTCCCAGGGGATTTCGTTTTTTATCCGTATCGCCGCATCATAGAGCCGGCGCCACTCTTCCGGTGTGGGCAGGAGTTGAACCATATAGTATCTCCGTAAAGGATCCCCCCCCTATGAAGAGTACTCATCATCGATCCTGGCCAATGATTCGAATCTGGTAAACTGATTGAGGAAAGCCAGAGGAATCGTTCCCGTAGGACCATTTCTGTGCTTCCCAATAATGATCTCCGCGATCCCCTTCACTTCTTCTTTGTCCGGTTTGTAGACCTCTTCACGATAGATAAACATGACGACGTCGGCGTCCTGCTCGATAGCCCCTGATTCCCTTAGGTCGGACAGGACCGGACGCCGGTTTTCGCGCGCCTCAACGGCGCGGGAGAGCTGCGACAGGGCGACAACCGGCACCTCCAGCTCTTTCGCCAGCGACTTCAAGCCGCGGGAGATTTGTGAAATTTCCTGCTGGCGGCTTTCCGGATTTTGATAACCGCGGGCCAGCTGGAGATAATCGACGATCAGCATCTTGAGATCGAACTTGGCCTTCAGACGGCGCGCTTTCGCCCGCATCTCCATCAGGCTGATTCCCGGTGTGTCGTCGATATAGATCGGCGCTTCCGCCAGACGGCCCGCCGCATCGGTCAGAAGCGGCCACTCCGACTCCTTGAGGAACCCGGTGCGCAAGCGATGGGCTTCCACATGGGCTTGGGAGCAAAGAAGCCTTTGTACAAGTTGATCCCGGCTCATCTCGAGGCTGAAGATCGCGACAGGCAATTTATGTTTGATCGCCGCGTTCTCGGCCATATTCAAGGCGAGACTGGTTTTTCCCATTGAGGGACGGCCGGCGATGATGATCAGATCCGACGGCTGAAATCCCGCTGTCATCCGGTCCAGATCCTGGTAACCGGTCGGCACACCCGTTACAACCCGTTTCTGTTCATACAACTCTTGTATAATCTCAAATGTATGCGTCAGCAGCTCTTTGATCGGCACAAACTCGCGGCGCTGGCCCATACTGGTGATACCGAACATCAGTTGCTCGGCCCAGTCGACGATTTCCGCCGGGGGTTCGCCCGCTGTATAAGCCTTTTCGACGATCTGCGTGGCCGCCGTGATCAAACGTCGCAGAACCGCTTTGTCGACGACAAGCTTCGAGTGGTATTCAATATTGGCCGCCGTGGAGACCGCATCGACAAGAGTCGCGACATATGAAGCGCCGCCCACTTCTTCCAGACACCCCTGCCGTCTTAACTCTTCCGTCACCGTGATGATGTCGGCCGCCTCGGATCGTTCAGAAAGCGCGACGATCGCGTTGAATACTCTGCGGTTTGATTCGCGGTAGAAAACATCCTCGGTGAGGATCTCTTCGGCCCGGTGGACCGCTTCCGGCGCGAGCAGCATCGCGCCGAGCACCGCCACCTCAGCGTCGATATTTTGGGGCGGCACTTTGCCGATCAGATCCGTCGCCGGTTTTGGCATGGCCCTTTTCCCTCATCCCTTTCTTGTCTTTAAATTTCAGGTCTTGCTCCGGTCGGCTTCAAAATTTCCGGCTTCACCCACGGGGCCGGCCCCCTAAATCCCCAAATCCTGGTCCAATCGCCTTTTCAACTCAGCCTTCATCCGAAACGGCTCAACCTCTTCAAAAGCCTCGGCCGGAATCGAATCCGGATCGTCGAGAATCCGCCGTACCTTCTGGACATCCTCCCATACCGTCCGCTTTAAATCCGGGTTCCTTAACAAGGCCGCCGGGTGATAGGTCGGCACCATTTTTATCCCATTATACAAAAACACACGGCCACGAAGCTTGCCGATCGGATCCTTCCGGTTGAGCAGGGCGTAGGTGCTGTGCCGGCCCAATGAGCAGATAATCCGTGGCTTCAGGATTTCCAACTGCCGCTCCAGATAGGGGATACAGGCAACGACTTCCTCAGGTTGTGGATCTCGGTTGTTGGGCGGCCGGCACTTCAGCACATTACAAATATAGACGTCTTCGCGCCGAAGGCCCATCGCTTCAATAATTTTGGTGAGGAGCTGCCCGGCCCGGCCGACAAAGGCGACCCCCTGCAGATCCTCGTCGCGGCCCGGCGCCTCCCCCACAAAGACAAGGGGGACAGTCGCTTCGCCGGTTCCAAAAACCACCTTGGTCCGTGTCTCACACAACGCGCATTTCCGGCACGCCATGGCATCGGCATCGACCGCGGCCAGCTGCTTTTTCCACTCCTTGGCCCGCCCGGTCGCCTGCGGGGGGAGGCCGAATTGCGGCTTGGCCGCCGGTGAGGCCTTCGCCTGCGCCGCCGGTTTGACCGCCGCGGGTTTGGCCCCGGCCGGCATGGCAACCGCGGCGCGAACCGGCAGAACAGCAGCAGGCCGGCTGACGGCACCGCCCCGGCTGCCTCCGGCCACAAAATCCCTCGCCGCTTCATTCCACTCAGCATGCCCCCAATGCGGCACGCCGGCCCTCATTTCACGGCGGATGACTTGGGTCAGCAGCTGTGTCAGCAACGTTCTATCGCGTGAGGCCAGCATCATTCCTCCACTTAGACGGATGGGCTACATCCCCGAACGCCGCTTCCAGACGGCGATCGCCCGCTCCAGGATGAGGCGGCCGAGATCCACCTTCGGTAAAACCGGCATCTCTTCCAGGATCGGGCCGGATTCGGCATCCGCCGGATTCCATACAATCCGAACGCGGCTTGTGCCGCCGCCAAAGGCGGAATCGGGTCTCTGCGGGTCATTGAGGACCACAAAGGCAAGCCCCTTGGTCTCCAACTTCCTTTGGGCGCCCTGAAGAGCGGTCTCGTCCAGCCCGCCCTCGATAGCGAAACCGACGGTGACGAGATCCTCGCGCTCTCCACGTAAGGTTAAGAGAATATCTGGATTGGCGACCAATTCCAACTCCCGCGCCTCACGATCCCGGCGGATTTTTGTCGCTGAAACGGCGCGCGGCCGGTAATCGGCCACGGCGGCCGCCATGATCAGGATGGGAAAGTCACGATGACAGCTTATGACGGCCTTCAGCATCTCTTCCGCCGTCTCAATACGGATTCTCTCCACTCCCGGCGGCAGGGCTACCCCTTCATCGGGTCCGCTGACCAGGGTCACCGGATGCCCGAGGTTGCGCGCCGCCTCAGCGATGGCATAACCCATCCGTCCGCTCGACCGGTTGGAGAGATAGCGCACGGGATCAATGGGCTCCCGCGTCGGACCGGCGGTGACGAGAATCGGGCACGCCGGGGATCCTTTAAGCAGAAGGCGCACCACCGCGGCGACAATTTCATGGGCCGGCGCATCAGCCGTGAGGGGTTCGGGGCTTTCCCATCCCATTTGTTGTAAACCAACCGAGGCCGTGCTGCCGGCGGCGGGAATGACCAGCCCGGGTCCCTGATAGGAGAGCATGGCGATCGAAAGGGCATTCTGCGGGGCTTTTTCAACAACCGAGAGGCAGAGTTCCGCTGTCCCCCCCACGACGGCCATCAGGTCAGCCTGGAGCGGGACACCCTTTTTGATCCCGGCGAGAAGGGCTTCAGGAGCGACCCAGGGCGCCAGCCCGGTCAAAACACGGAAGGGCTCGGGTGTCGTCCAGCGCAGGGCTTCGGGGGTTAGGATCGCTTGAACGGTGATCCCCATCCCCAGCAGATCTTGAATCACAGGCCAGACAGCCGGGACCGAGGGACCATCGCCAATCCCCAATAAAATTCTTCGCCCCCGGAGCGGGCGCTGCGCTTCCGTTTTTGTCTTTTTTGGGGCGGTCATGGCTCTACCTGTCTAGAGGCGGATGGTCTCTAAAGGAAGACGGCCGGGCGCGGAGCATCTCGGCGCGAAGGATGGCTTCCACCTCGCGCACACAGGTCATCAGGTGCCCGTTGATAACGACATAATCGTACTTCGGCGCCAGGGCGATTTCATTGAGAGCCACCTTCTGCCGTTTCTCGATCGTCTCCCGGCTGTCGGTCCCCCGGCCTTCGAGGCGCTCTCTTAATGTCTCCTCATCGGGGGGGTAAAGGAAGATCAGGACCGCCAGCTCGGGCAGGGCCTTTCGTATCGATAGGGCGCCCTGCACATCGATATTGAGCAGGGGAATCCGTCCTTGGGCGAGATACTCTTCGACCTCGTCTTTGGGCGTCCCATAGGAGGCATCATAAACGGTGGCCCATTCGAGCAGCGCTCCGGATGTGCGCTTCTGCTCAAAAGCCGCCGTGTCGACAAAGTGGTAGTCGATCTCGGGCCGTTCGCGCCCCCGTGGTTCTCGTGTCGTCACGGTGATAACCCGTCCGAGCCCCCGGTTGCGCTTGAGGAGCCGCCGGCAGACGACCGTCTTCCCGACACCTGAGGGTCCCGAGATCACACAGACAAAGGGCTGCGGTAGAAACTCCAGCATGGTAAAGACCTCAGAGGCTTGGGTTGATCTTGCGGCATATGCAATGGCTGATCCAGTGGCCGACACCACGGCTGATCCCATGTTAGAGGATCACTCGATATTTTGGACCTGCTCCCGGATCTTCTCCACTTCCTCCTTGAGGAAAACAACCTCACGGGCGATTTCGACATCCTGGGCTTTGGAGCCGATCGTATTGATCTCCCGATTGACCTCTTGCAGCAGGAAATTCAGTTTGCGGCCGGCGGGGGCCGGATCGGCGATCCAGTGGCGGATCTGCCGGATATGCGATCTCAGCCGCACGCACTCCTCTGTACAATCAAAGCGGTCGACGAAGAGAACGATCTCCGCCTCGAGACGGAAGCGGTTGAAGTCCCTCTCCTGACTCATACTATCGATCTTCTCGGCCAGACGCTGCTTCCCCTCGGCCAGCCACTTCGGCAACCGGACCTCGACCTTTTCCAACTTTTCCTCCAGCGCCAGCGTACGCGCCGTCAGATCGCGGGCGAGCGCCTCCCCCTCTTTGATGCGCATGCTATTCACATCATCCATGGCCTTTTGAATCATCGGCTTGATTTGGGACCAGAGCCCTTCCTCGTCGATTTCCACGGGCTCGCGGATCAGAACATCCGGCATCGTGAAGAGCGCCGTCATGTCCAAAGATCCCTTCACCCCAAGATGGGCGCGAAGGGACTCGGCCAGCTCGAGGTAACGCCTCGCGTTGGCCTCATTGATCTGAATGTCGGAGAGACCTTCCTCCTGTCCGTTCATTGTAATGGATACGTGTATCTTACCGCGCTCCAGCTGCTCGGTTATAATTTCCCGAATTCTGTTCTCCATATGAGCGATGGATTTGGGGACGCGGGCGGAAACCTCGCAATACCGATGGTTGAGGGAGCGTATTTCGACGCTTGTTCGTTGTCCCGCTTCATCTTTGTCTACGCGGCCATATCCTGTCATGCTTCGAATCATGGAGCCTCCCTGGACCTGTTCTCCTTCATTGAGTGAGCTTTACGCTAGGTCTTCTCGGGGACGGGGTCAAGGAATGGGGCGCCTCCAACCGGATCAATACCGCAGGGAGGATGCGACTTCGGCCTCCATCCCGCCCTCCTGTGGACAAGGGATGTCCCGCCCCCTATCCTGGAGAGTTGTTGCCGGACGGATAGGACGGGGCCGGCATGGATCTGACCGGCTCGGCGGGCCCGCCCATGAAGAAGGCCCGCGAGGGTGTGAAAAGAATAAGGAGAGTGTGATGAACCTATCGCTTCGCAGACCGGAGAATCAGCCACTGATCGATTATCGCGGTGATGATGCAGCATGGAAGAAATATCAGGAAGCGCTTAAGGGCATTCCGAAGGATTTTGATGTCCCGATGATCATCGGCGGCCAGGAAATCAGGACGGCGGAGAAGATCGAGTCGTTCGATCCCTCGACAAACAAATTATTCTGCACGGCGCAGAAAGCCACCCGCAGGGAAACCGATATGGCGATTGAGGCGGCGCTCGGCGCCAAGGCCGCCTGGGCGTCCCTGCCGCCCGAGAATCGTATTCTCAAGTTTTTGGATCTCGCACAGGTCTTGTACAACCGCCGGCATGAGATCTGCGCCGTCGCCGCGCACGAGTGCGGATACAACGCCGTGGAAGTCTCCGGTGGTTGGGGCGAGATGATCGATTTCATCCGCTTCAATGCCTATTACTACTACGAATTGCACAAAACACAGCTCGGACCAAACCCCATCGAGACAAACAGCCTCGCCCTTCGCCCGTTGAAAGGATTCACCAGCGCCGTGACACCTTTCAACTTTCCGATCGCCATCGGTTACAACCTCCCCACGGTGATGGCCCTCTGCGGCAACACGGTCGTCTGGAAGACATCAAGCGATACGCCGATGGTCTCCTGGATGCTGATGAAGGCGATCGAAGAGGCGGCTTTCCCCCCGGGCGTGATCAATATGATTACCGGCCCCGGCCGGGAAACGATGCCCCCGGTGATCGAGCATCCCGAACTGACGGCTCTGAACTTTACCGGCGGATATGACACGGCGCGGTTTATCTCCGACAAGCTTTATACAAAAGAGATCGAGCGTTTCCACTTCCCGCGTTTCGTCGCCGAAACCGGCGGCAAGGACTTCCTCGTGATCGATAAGGATTGCGATGTCTGGGATGTGGCGGCCTGTATCATCGCCGGCGCCTTCGGCCGGAGCGGCCAGAAATGTTCAGCCAACAGCCTCGTCCTTCCGCATGAATCGATCTGGCCGGATTTGAAGGAAGCCCTTCAGGCCCAAATGAAGAAGTTCAAAGTGGGCAATCCGCTCGAACGCGACGCCGATATGGGCCCGGTGATCAACCGGTCCGCCTATGAAACCATCACCGGATTCATCAAACGCGGTCTTGAAGACTCCAAGGTCTCGACCGTTTGGGGCGGCGAGTTCAGCGACGCCAAGGGGTTGTATATTCAACCGACGATCTTCGAGGTGGCGCCGAATCGCCATGAGCTGCTCAATGTCGAGATCTTCGGACCCGTCACCGCGGTCCATCCCTACAAGAACTTTGACGACGCCCTCGACATCATTAAGAGCAACACCTACCGCCTTACCGGGTCGGTCTGGTCGAATGATGAATACTTCCTCGAAAAGACCGTACCGATCCTGCGGGAGTACGCGGGCAACTTCTATATCAACCGCAAGACGACCGGGGCCAATGTCGACCAGCAGCCTTTCGGCGGTGACGGCGGCAGCGGCACCAACTGCAAGGCGGGCGGTATCTGGTATCTGCTCCAATTCATCTCGCAGGGAACGGTCTCCAGGCGCCATGCGCGGGTTCTGAACGACCCGGGAATCTGGGGCTGGAAATAAGATATAAGGACCTATCGTGACCCTTAGAATTGAAACGCCGCCGCTCACGCGGGGCGTCCACTGCAACCGAACATTGAATATCGGCGCGATCAAAGCGCTCGGCTACGACATGGATTACACGCTGGTCGACTACAACGCCGCCCGCTGGGAGCGAAAGGCCTACAAATACCTCAAGGCGAAGCTCCTCGCCCGCGGCTGGCCGGTCGAGTCGCTGGAGTTCAATCCGTCTCTGGTCATCCGGGGATTGGTGATCGACAAGGAACTGGGGAACGCCCTCAAGGTCAACCGCTTTGGTTATGTTAAAAAGGCCTTCCACGGCACTCGGCCCCTCGACTTTCACGAGCAGCGCCGGGCCTACTCACGCATCATCGTCGATCTGACGGAGAAGCGGTATGCGATGATGACGACGATGTTCTCGTTATCCGAGTGCTGTATGTATCTTCAAATGGTCGATCTGCTCGATGCTGAGAATTTGTCGGAGAGAATCGATTATCTCGATCTTTACAGTATTGTCCGGTCCGATCTTGATTCAACACACCTGGAAGGACTCCTCAAAGAGGAAGTGCTGCAGCACCCGGAACGCTTTGTCGATCTGGATGCCGATACCATACAAACGCTGCTCGACCAGAAACGCGCCGGGAAAAGACTTCTGCTCATCACCAATTCTGATTGGCCTTATACACGCGATATCATGAATTATACCTTCAATCGCCTGCTCCCCAAGGGAACCACATGGAGAGATCTCTTTGAGCTGACCATTGTCAGCGCGCAGAAACCGGCCTTCTTCTCGAGGCACCATCCCCTCTTTGAAGTGGTGAGCGAAGAGGGTCTCCTCTCTCCCTGTATCGGCCCGCCGACCCGTCCCGGTATTTATCTCGGTGGCCACGCCGACCTGGTCGAGGAGTATCTCAGTCTCTCCGGCGATGAGATCCTTTTCATCGGCGACCACATCTACTCTGACATACACATTTCAAAGGATATTCAGAGATGGCGGACCGCCTTGATTCTACGGGATCTTGAATCGGACATCGAAGCGGTGGAGGCGTTCAGAGCCCAGCAGACCGCGCTGACGGATTTGATGAAAGAGAAAGAGCAGCTTGAATTTCAATGGTATCAGGCCCGGCTGCAGCAGCAGCGCTCGGCGGCGGAGGAGCCGCAGACGGATTCCAAGAGGGGCGCGAAGAATCCGGACCGGTCGGCCGATGAGATCCGCAACAAGTTATCGCATCTCGATGACAAGATCGCCCCGCTGGCGAAGGCCGCGGCGCAGTTGAACAATGAGAACTGGGGTCTTCTCATGAGGGCCGGCAACGACAAGTCTCTTCTCGCGCATCAGATGGAGATGCATGCGGATATCTACACCTCACGCGTCTCGAACTTTCTCTTTCAGACGCCCTTCGCTTTCTTGCGATCGAATCCGGGGCATTTGCCGCATGAGGTTTAAGGGCTCTTTAGAACAGACTCCAGCTCTATCTCATCCCGGATCGGGATCCCATGGAAACCTATTTCCGGTATCTCCGGCTTCAGCCGGCGCGATTCCTCAATGGCGTTTCGATGGACGGCGACAAGGGTGAAATCACGCTTCTGATAGAATCGAAGCGTATCTACATTATCATTGGTCGTGATCAGCCAGAGCTTATGACACCCGGCCATCGCAGCGACGAGGCGGACGCTGTTGATGAGCTCCGTGCCGATACCCGCATTCTTAATAAGGCTGTTCAGAGTGACAATTTCGCACCCGGTTTTTTCAATGCAATAGGTCAGCAGGCCGATCCGTTCACCGTTCCGGACCGCGAGAAAGCCGGGTAGTTCATCGGCGGCATGCATCCGGCCCCGTGAGACGGACCGCTCCGACCCCCAGTGTTCCCGCAGAAGATGGCTGACCCAGCTGCGGTCGTCTCCGCACAATGGCCTGATCTCAAAATCAGGAACTCTATACGAATCATCATTATGCATTTTCAACTCCCACCTCAGTTGAATTATTCGCTAGAATGATCTCATTCTCAATCGAAACAATACGTTTCCAAACTGATTTAGACAGGGGCCTCAAGTCGATGATTCAAGTCAACGGTCTTCGCAAGAGTTTCGGTTCGATGGCAGCGGTCGACGGCGTCAAATTCCGGGTCGACGCCGGCGAGGTCTACGGGTTGCTGGGACCCAACGGCGCCGGCAAGACGACGACCATTTCCATGCTTTGCGGCCTGCTGCATCCCGACGGCGGCGAGATTCTCATTAACGGCAACGATCCATGGGGATCTCCCGATGAGGTCCGGCGCACCATGTCGGTCGTGCCGCAGGATTTGGCGGTTTACGAGGATCTTACGGCAAAAGAGAATTTGGAGTTTTGGGGCAAGTTATACGATCTAAGCGGCGCTCCGCTTTCCCGCCGTGTCGATGAGGTTCTCGAGACTATCGGACTCAAAGACCGGGCCTGCACGCGGGTCTCCACCTATTCGGGCGGCATGAAACGCCGGCTGAATCTCGGTATGGCGCTGATACCGAATCCAAAGGTCCTGCTTCTTGATGAACCGACGGTGGGTATCGATCCGCAAGCCCGCCTGCGCATTTTGGAGCTTGTTAAATCACTCGCCGCCGATGGCGTCGCCGTTCTTTACACCACACACTACATGGAGGAGGCGCAGGATATCTGTGACCGGATCGGCATCATGGATGGGGGAAAGATCCTGGCAACGGGAACACTGGAGGAGCTGACCCGGCTGGTCGGCGAGGGGGATCTGGTGACATTGCGGGGTGAATTCACACCGGATGATCTCAATACCTACTTAAAACAGGGTCCAGGACTTAAAATTATCCGGGCCGAAAAGGGATTTGCTTTACTCTCGCTTGACCGGGCGGCCGCGAAAATGAGCCAATTTCTGGAAGAGCTCTATGGCTCATCTCTCAAGATCCAGGATCTCTCGATCAAACCGCCGACGCTTCAAGATGTCTTTATCAAATTGACCGGCCGCGAGTTCAGGAATTAGGCGGCGTCATGGGAAAGCTTCTCTGGCTTCTGCGTAAAGATCTCCTGCGGCGCTTCCGCTCACCGGCGGGGACGCTGATCGCCCTCTCCTTCCCGCTCGGTATCATCATCATTATGGGGCTCGTCTTCCGCCCCCACGCGGGCCGCTCGTCCCTGCCCGCCGTTGAGGTGGCCCTTGTGAATGAAGACACGGGATTTCTAAGCCGTCTTCTCATGGGAGCGATCTCTCAAGATCGCGGCGACGCGAGACTCTCCGTTCATATGGCGGAATCCTATGATGAGGGTCTTAAATTGGTTCGGCGGGACAAGGTTTCCGGGCTCTTAAGAATCCCGCCGGGATTCACTGATTCGCTGATGCAGCAACAGCCGACACACCTTGACGTCGTTAAGAATCCGTCACAGAGCATCATGCCGCAGGTCATTGAAGAAGGCGCCGGAGTACTGGCCGTCTACCTCACCGCCGGATCGCGTCTCCTGGCCGAACCAATCATGAGGATCCGCGAGGCCTCCACAACCGATTCGCTTCCCTCTGATCTTCTCGTCAGCGATATCTCACAGCAGATCAATCAACGGATCCGCGGCGCGTCTAATGTTATCTTCCCTCCCATCCTGAGTGTTTCAAAAGACACGCTGGCGGCGGCATCGGAAGGGAGCGGCGGCGGATACAGCCCCTTCGCCATGATGCTTCCAGGTTTTGCCATCATGGGCCTCCTTTTCCTGAGTGAGCTAGGGCTGGCCGACCTCCTGCGGGAAAGTCAAACGGGAACCCTGCGCCGTCTCCGAACGGCGCCCTTTGCTTCTGGATGGATCATTCTTTCAAAACTCATCCTCAGCGTCATCATCGCCTTTCTCGGCTTCATTATCCTGATGATCTCCGCATCGCTCGTTCTCAATGTCACGTGGGGCTCGCCGCTCGCTATCCTGACGGTCGGTTTTGCCACCGCCCTTGCCGCAACCGGGATTATCGCGCCGCTCTACGGCATTCTGCGCTCGGAGCGACAGGCGGGTCTCATCAGCACTTTTGTTATCCTGGCGATGTCATTCGTCGGG
Organism: Candidatus Eisenbacteria bacterium; assembly: GCA_018831195.1. Classification (NCBI taxonomy): domain Bacteria; phylum Candidatus Eiseniibacteriota; species Candidatus Eiseniibacteriota bacterium. The sequence goes on from JAHJDP010000114.1 coordinate 28,249, forward strand.
GGGAGTTTTTGGCCGAGAGAGATGATGCCTCCCTCCTTCCAGCTTCTGTCTCCTTTTACATTAAATCATTGGGCCCTCGAGGGATTCCGGGCGTTGCTGCGCGGGGACTCGATCGGCGCCGCCCTCGGCGCCAGCCTGCCGGTTCTGCTCCCGGTGGCTTGTGCCGGCTGGATTCTGGGCGTGTTCATCTTGCGGCGGCTGATTGAGAGGCGGGCGTAATGCAAAGGCTGAATCATATCATCGCCTTGGCCGCGACGGAGATCCGGCTCACTCTTCGGGACCGGGGAGCCCTGCTTTGGATCTTTCTGATGCCCCTCGTATTCGGTTTTTTCTTCGGAAGCGTGATTCCATCCGGCTCATCGAGCGGGAGTTCCGTTGCGCTGAATATTGTCGATCTGGACCTAGACATTCTCTCAAGGCAACTTGTCTCATCACTGCAGGGCGAAGGTTTCACCACCACGGTTCACGACACGATGCCCGCCCGGGACAAGCTCTATCGAGCTTTGATCATTCCAAAGGGCCTGACGCGAAACATCCTCTCGGGACAGCGGGATTCCCTGCAGTTCATCCAGACCAAGGAAGCCGGCACGACGGGAACGATGGCCGCCCAGGTCAGGATTCACAAAGTTATCGTCCGGACCCTGTCGGCATTGACGGAGACTTTGGCGGAGACACCGGCAGAGACGGGGGAGAAACATGAGGTCACGGAGAAGGAGTTGAACGCCCTCTTTCAGCGGCCGGATCTGGTAACGATAAAGACTACCACGGCGCGTGCGGATCGGGACACACCGGGCGGTTTCAAACAATCGATGCCCGGCATGATTGTCATGTTCGTGCTGCAGATGTCGTTGATTTACGGCGGGATCTTTATGGTGCTGGACCGGCAGACCGGACGTCTGCGCCGCCTGGCCACCACGCCGGCGGGACCGCTGCAAATTTTTCTCGGTAAAATCCTCGGCCTCTCGATCCTCGCTCTCATGCAGACCTTTGTATTGGTCGTTGTCTCACGCTTCCTCTTTCATCTTCATTGGGGATCTCCCATCGCTCTGTCCATATTGATTCTCGCTTACATTTTTAGCGTCGCCTCGCTCGGCATCACTCTGGGCGCCTTCGCCAAAACGCCGGAGCAGGCCCGCGGCTTGGGACTTCTCTTTACCATGATCCTCTCGTCGCTGGGAGGGTGCTGGTGGCCGATGGAGATCGTCCCAAAGGCGGGGCAGATCTTCGGTCATCTTTTTCCAACGGCCTGGGCGATGGACGGAATGCATCAGATCATCTCTTTCGGCAATGGCGTCTCCGCCATTCTCATGCCGGCGCTGGTCCTTTGCGGCTACGGCCTTCTGTTCCTGCTGGCGGGCACCGCCCTCTTCAGGAGAGTTTTATGAACAGCGAGTCCTACGGAATGACATCCAGAATTCTGCGGGCCGTGCAGGTCGCTGTCGAGGCGCACTCGGGGCAAAACCGCAAAGCGTCCGAGGTCCCCTATGTGCTTCACCCTCTGGCCGTGGCCGCGAAACTTGTCGCTCTCGGCAGCGCCGAAGACATGATCATTGCCGGCATTCTTCACGATACCGTCGAAGACACCGATCTCACGTCAGAAATGATCAAGAGGGAATTCGGTCCCGAAGTTATGCGGATTGTTGAAGGGTGCTCGGAGCCCGATAAGTCGGATACCTGGGAGAATCGGAAGCGGCATACCCTCGAAATGCTGAAGACGGCGCCGGATGATGTTTTGATTGTTTCCTGGGCCGATAAATTGGATAATATTCGTTCTATCCGAGACGACATGGCACGGTGTCATGAATCAATCTGGAAACGTTTTCGCCGGCCGCGGGAAAGCCAGGAGTGGCTGTTTCGATCCTTGCTCCAGGTCTTTGAAGACCGGATGAAAAACAGTCCGCTGGATGAGCTCGTCGAGGAATTCCGCGTTGAGGTAGAGCGTGTTTTCGGGCCTCAGAAGTAGGCGTTCTGCGCCCGGTTTCAAAGAAGCTGAGACAAGAAAGTCTTTGCGGGAACCACCAGCGGATCCCGGGGCGAAGCGAAACAATCCGCATCCACATATTCAGCATCAATGATCACCTGAAATGCGAAGGGCGCTTTGACTTGGTCCTGGAAATACCTAAGGTTCCGGCTCAGCGATTCATCCCGATATTTGACTTCGACCAGGAACCAGGGCGTCCCATCACGAACCACTACAAAATCGACTTCGCGCTTTTCTTTATCCCGCAGGTAGCCGAGCTCGAACTTTCCCAATCCCATATCATTCCAACCGTCCACGGCCTTTAGAAGATGGCATGCTACAAATGTTTCGGATTTGTCGCCCGCATCATCGATGGAAGCCCAATCCCGCAAGAACCACTTGGGCTCCTTCCGCAACGACCGGGAAACATTCTTGGACCATGGCCTGATGTAAAAACCAAGGTGGAAGTGGCGCAGGGTATCGATCCATCGGCGGATGGTGTCGACGGAAACTCGCACCTCCTTCGCCAAATTCCCATAAACAAGCTGATGGGCCGATCGACCGGCAAGGTGCCTGACCAACAATTCCAACTGAGCCACCTGCTGTATCTGTGTCAAATCCCGGATGTCCTCTCGAATGAGTTGCTCCAGCCGCAATGACTGCCATCGGCGGCTGAAGCGGCGATCGCGCTTTAAAAAAGGCTCCGGATAACCTCCGTGCTCCCAGAGGGCGTCGAATTCGGCCGCCTTGACCCGCTGTGGTGATCGCACGATCCGCTTCGGGTCGGGAAGATCTCTGGCGATCGTTTCGGCAAGCGAGAAGGGGTGCATGTGGTAGAGGAAGTAACGGCCCATCAAGCTGTCTCCGCCGCGGCGATAAATATCCATGCGGCTGCTGCCCGTAACGATGATGTGAACTTGGTCGGCACAGGTGTCAAAGAAACCCTTAAGAAACGATTTCCACTGAGGATATTTGTGCAACTCGTCAAAAAGAGTCGTCGGCTTCGTTTCTGAGAGCCGATCGAGTTTGAGAGATTTGATGAGCCCGTCCGGCCCGGCAAGAATTTGTTCCCGGTCATCGACATTGTCCCAGTTGGCATAGGCGCCGGCGTGATTCCGGCATGTGGTCGTCTTGCCCACCTGCCGCGGGCCACTGACAAAGATCATCTGTCGGTGGTGTTCCAAATGCTCCGCGATGATCGCGTCGTAGAGGCGTTCCCTGGTTTTCATACTGACTATTATCGGTAGCATCGTAGAATAGTCAAGACCATTTTACGATGGCCCTAATAATAGTCGGGGCTTCCGAAGAGAGGGGATCTTTTGCCCCGGGGGCAAAAATCAGCACAGCTTATTATTTATCAGAGGGATGCGAAACCGAGGGATCCGTTAAGCGCAGCAGCAATCCCCCTTCTTGCCGAAGGCCGCCATGATCGCCCCGGTGGCGCAACCGACACCGGCCCTGACCTGGATCGCTTCCGTGGGGCAATTCCGGGCGCAGGCGCCGCATTCCATACAAAGATCCCGGTCGGTCGTTCTCACTTTGCGGCCAACGATTTCGAGGACCCCATGCGGGCAGACGATGACGCACATCCCGCAGCCATTACATTTCTCTTCGATAAGGTTCAAGGTCACGACATCCGCAAGATATTTCATCATGGTATCGGCTCCATACTAATGGGTTTCGATACTGCCGGCGCCTAAACAAAAAACAGGCGCGCGATCCAAAACACCAGCCCTATAACAGCACCGGCGATTTGGGCGGGAACCGCGAAATGCATCTCCCTCTTCACCCCGGACAGTGATGTATAGGTTGACGCCCCGGTATAGTTCATCGCCATGAAGGCCGTGATCGCCGGCGTCAACATCAGCCAGGCAACCGCCTCAAGCCGGTCGCCGGGACTCCTCAGGGAAAGCAGACCCGTGCCCCAGAAGATGGCAACGAGGGCCAGGCCGATAAGGGCGCCCTTGATGAAGAACGCGCGGCCGGGAATCCACGGCAACAGCATTGGCGTCACCACGCCCCCGGCAAGATAGGCAATAAAGATTAGAAGCGCCGCTCTCAATCCGCGCCCCGGCAAGAGGGCCGGATCGTATCCACTCCGGTGAATTCCCGCCAACAGCAGAAAGAGAACCATGGCCATCATTGTATAACCACACCATTGGACAAGCTCTACCGGCACGACGGCCAGGCGGGCGGGAAGGTCGAAGCGGACACGGCGCATCCCGGGTGTGGCTTTCTTGCCATTCTCAAGAAAACGGCGGATGTCGCCCGCCAATACCGGGCCATAGATGACGCGAAACCCGGACCCTTTCTTGATCTCATGGGCGGCGACGCCGGGCGCCCCCAGCTGCGGGAGGATCAGTTCGCGATGGGAGACGATCTCAGCTAGACGGGTCTGCTGCACGCGATGGATCAACTCACCGGTGCCGAAAGTCCCTTTGCCGGCGGCGCACCAGACATTGATGCCTTTTGTGTCGAGGACCAAGATCCAGGCATCCAACCGGCCCAGGTCCTTTCGGAGCGAGTCAAAAGTCAATTTATAATTGGCGGTGACGAGAACCGGGGACTCGGTTGTGGGATGACCGGCGGCGTAGAGGCCCGGGGGAACGGCGTAATTCATCCGGCCGATATTCCAGCGCACCTTCATGCCGCCGATTCGGTCGGCCCGCGAAAGTATCGTTTTAACAATGGGTATGTGCCCAGCCGGCGTCTCAATCGTCCCTGCGGTCCACGCTGTATCGGCCGGCAGAGCACCCTCTTCCTTTAAGGCGGCCGGCGTTATCCCGCAGCAGCCTGCGCTTTTCTTATCCGGTTCTTTCAAATGGATACCCTAATGCACAACCATCAGCTTCCGTGTCCAGACGCCCGCGCCCTCAACCGAAAGCCGCGCGAAATAGAGTCCGGCCGAAGCCGGATGGCCGCCGTCGGTGAGGCCGTTCCATAAAACCGAGCGTTGTGCGCCATCGGCCGGCGTTGTTCCCCGCGCGAGACTCCTGACAAGACGGCCGGAAAGATCATAGAGATCCAACCGATATGATACCCCCGCTGCTGGAATGTTAAATGCGAAAGAAGCGGCTCCCGATGCGGGATTGGGCATTGGTTTTGACAGCCAAAGCCTGGCGCCGGCCATGATGCCGGGAACAGCGGTTGTCGCACCTTCCACCGCCACGTCATCGATAAACCATCCGCCGTCGGTCGCGGCCCCGTCGGAGCCGAAGCGCCAGCGCAGCTGCACCCAGGCGCCGAGATTGGAAAGATCGACCTCGATTTCAACCCACTCGGCACTGTGGCCCGAGAAACAGGGCCGGCCCGGCGCGAAGGGGCTCGCCGGATTGGAAATGATGGTGTGTGTATAACCGCCGACCGGCGTTATCTCCGTATAAGCGCCGCCCTCGATCGATACCTCGAGAACACCGCCGTCCCAGGCTTCGGTGGCGCCTTGATCCTCCGCTTCGATCCAGTGCCAAAAACGCAACGTCGTGTTCTCGCCGACATTGATCAACTGCGTCTCAAGGGCGCCGTCGGCGAGATCATTATAATTGCCGGATCCCGCCCCGCCGAATTTCCAGCAGTACTGACCGCCGGGCGTGTGATTTCTCTGTGTAGAGATGTGCCATTGATCCGAATAATTGGCCGAAACGATTTCGTGACCCCAACTGAAAAATCCCAGGGTGTCCGATACGCCGATGAGAAATCCGAGGTCCTGATCATGCCGTTCGCTGCCGGTGAGATTGAGATTGAGGGTCACCGCCTCAATTACAGCGCCCGCATTTAATGTTAAAGCGTAATCGGGAGTCCCTTCAGCGGAAGCATCGGCGGGCAGATCGCCGTATGCTGACAAGGCCTGATCGATCGTTACGCCTTGGCCGCCGGGTTCGGTTAGGGTCCCGGTAACGCCTAGGATATCCGTCCCCACATTTGAAATCGCCGTCGGGATCAAAATGCTTTCGCCTGGATCGAGACAGCCGTTGCCGTTGCCGCCGGCGGCGTCATCCAGCTGCCACGCGGTGAGGAGGAGATTCGGCAGTGTCTCAACGGTGATATCGGCTTCCATCAGGTCGCCGGAAGGGGTGTTGATCAAAACCGTGATTTGCGTGGGCGCATTATTGTAATCATTTGAGCTGGGATCGCTCGTCGCGCTGAATTCATAGTTGCCGCTGCTGCCGGGATAGGGGTCGCCGTCATCCGCCCCCTCGCCCGCCTGCAAATTGTATAAGCCGTCGGCCTGTTCAACCATCACCAGCGGATGCCATTCGTTCTGGTTGCCGCTGACGTTTTCGTCGACGTGATAGATCACAAGACCTGCGCCGTCGATATACGCATCATCCAGAACCTGCTGCCGATTCTCGATCATAAAATACTCATTATCAGGCAGCCCGTTGGTCCAAACAATATAAGCGACGGCATGGTCTTCGACGCGCGGAAATTCGACATCCGTCAGATTTGTTTCGGGTATGACCGGATCCAGGAAGCCGAGTTTCATCTTCGACCAGGCGCAGAAGTGCACCGGGGTCCGGCCGCCGTTCCCCCAGCTGCCGCCGGACATCATCCCCCACGAACCGATGCCGCTCGAAGAGTAATCGGTGTCATAGAGATCGGGCAGCCCGAGGACATGGCCGAATTCGTGGCCGAAGACGCCGCGCTCCCCATCTTCAGGTTCCATTGAATAACTCGATGTGGTCACGCCGTCAACGCTCTGGGGCGGCATCGACCAGGCATGGGAGTGAATATCATTGTCGCTGCCCGTTGTCTCGCGTCCCGGACCGGCGTGCACGACAAAGAGAGCGTCGACGATCCCGTCATCATCGCCCGAATTGGGAATCCCATCGGGTCCATCATTGTCAAACTGCGAGAAATCGACATCGGGATCGGCCGCGACGACCGCATCCTCGGCGAGCTTTTGAGCGTTGTGCGGATAACTGCCGAAGCCCGCCTGCCCGTCGACATAGTAGTCATATGATTCCGGCATCCGGATCCAGACGGTGACGACGCCGGTCACACCGAACGCGCCGTAGGAGTTTTCAATGTAATAGTCCCGCATCGATCCGGCCGGATAGGTCTCCTCGGAGAAGAGCAGATCCCAGTAATGCTGCTGCGGGTAATCGCCCTGGTCGGCGACATTGTCATCAAAATCGACGAGGATGACGAGGGCTTGGCGTTCCGTCGCCGCCATCGCGTCGCCGCTCCGCAGCCATCCGGCCGCCGAACCGAGAGGTTGATTCACGCCACGCGCCCGGGCCAGGATCATGCTCTCGACGTGTTCCGCCAAACGCCCCTCTTCCCGCAGCTGTTGTACAATATCGGGATGCAGGGACACCGCCTGTGCGCTTTGCGTCAAGAACCCCAACAGGAGCAGGGCGGCGAAGGCAAGGGCGGCGGCTATTCCATGGCGTGCTTCAGCTGTGATACGGGGACGCATACCGGGTTCCTCCTCAAAGAAATCTTTGCGACGGCAGCCATCATGTCAAACAGCTCAAAAACTGCTTCTATTTTGACACATGATGGGCGTTTTGAACAGGTCCGGTCGGAGCAGCCGTAAACAGCGGCCGCGCTATAATTCGGGATGCTTCTCCCGTTCGAGGGCCACCCACTGCAGATGGCGGCGGATATAACCCGCCCCCGGTAGAAACCACCCGAGAATGAGTCCCGCGCCGAGACCCCCAAGATGCCCCCAGGCATCGCCGTTGAACAATGAGGGCAGAATAAAGAGCACCATCAGCGGGATATAGATCCGCCGTGTCTTCCATTTCTGCCGCGCGCTGAGGCGGCGATAGAAACGGACCAGAAAGATAATCATCATCCCGGCCAATCCGAAAATCGCGCCCGACGCCCCGACCGAGAGGAAAACGCTTTGTTTTTGTACAAGTGAAAAGACCGCCCCGCCCAGTCCCGTCACCAGATACGCGGGCACTGTATTCAAGCGTCCGAAGGTATATTCCACCGCCGCCGAAGCCGCCAGCAGCGAGGCCATATTGTATAAGAGATGATTCGCTCCGGCGTGCATGAAGATCGTCGCGACGAGATAATAATACTTCCCTTCAGCTACCCCGATCCGCCACCGCTGGGAGAGGTTCATCAGCTCGGCGATATAATCCCCCTTCCAGAGGAATATCAGCAGACCGGCGACAAGGAGATTGAGCAGAACCAATCCTTCCGTCGCGGAAAAACCCGATTTGGGAAAGATGGTGCGGAGGAATTCGGGCAAGGGGGGCGCGGGAAGGGGAAGCGGTTCGATGACCGCGCCGCCGCTCTGTGAATCCAATCCGTCTTTGCGTTTCCGTGAGCCGGACGCCGCTTTACGATTCTCCGCATCGTCGTTCGCAAAGCGTGTTTCCTCGCCCTCATCCAAAATATCACTCGGATAAATAATCTCGTCGCCGGTTGAATCCCGCTTCGAATCCATCTCACTCCAGAAAAGCTCCAGGTCGGCAGCGCGGCGCCAGCGATGGCCCGAGGCCTCGCCGGCATGAACCCACGTTTCAGGCGAGATCCGGCCGGAACGGACCCACTGGGGCCACTCGGCTTCCTGGATCCAAATGTCCCCTTTCGGTGTGCGAACCCCAATCATCTCTCCATCGTAGTGCAGTTCTGGATGCGCGGCCAAGCCGGATCATGGCATGATCGAGGGGCTCGAGAACCTGTGCCTTCTGTTTTTCCGTCCGCCCTGCCCCCCTTGCGGTTAATCAGAGCGCTATCGTAGCGTCGGCGACATGCTTTCCCTATCTGAAGGCCCGTGATCGGCTCCTCTGGGCTCTTTTGCTCCGCGTCTGGACCGATTGGAAAAACCGCTCGTACTCGTCAGACCGGAGACCGTCATCCGGTCGAGCAGCGACCTCCGGGATCTATTCCGCACAGCAGTTCGGGATGGGCGGCTAACCGAGAGGCGCCTCAGAAGAAGCCCTTTGCGAGCCTCAGGATGCCCTGGCTCCACGGCACGCGATGCGACACGCCGCTGGCGTTCCGGAACTGGTCCACATGCTCCACGTACCAGCGGTAGTTGCGCACCAGCGCGTCCTTGTTCGAGTACCGGGGCTGGTATCCCAGGATCTTCTCCGCCTTTTCGATACTGACAAATGAATCCTTGCTGGCCGTTTCATAGACCCACTTGTACAGCGGCGACAGCCTCAGCAGTTCCAAGAAGCGCAACGTCCAGATCATCGGTCCCGCCGGGAACCCTCGGATCTTCTTCCCATGGCCGGCGGCGTCCAGCACCGCCTGGTAATCCTCGCGCATCGTCGTGAAGATCTTCGCACCGATATTAAATGTGTCGTTCACGGCGGTTGCATCCAGCTTCATCGTCAGCCAGATTGCATCGCACAAGTCTTCCACATCCAGCAACTGGTACCGGTTCTTGCCGTTGCCGATCATCGGGAATCCATGGCCCGTGAAGGCCCAGTCGTAGAACAGCGCAAACACGCCCAGCCGTTCCGGGCCGATGAAAGACTTGGGCCGGATGATAGGCACGCACAAACCGCGGGTCCGGGCCTTCATGCATTCCCCTTCCGCCGCGATCTTCGCGCGTCCATAGGGGCCCACCCCGATCATTTGGTCGTTTTCCACCAGCGGATGGTGGTCTGGAATTCCATAGACGGCCGTGCTGGAAATCATGACAAACCGCGTCACCCCGTTCTTCTCGGCCGCTGCCAGCAGGTTGCGGGTGCCGTCCACGTCCGTAGTGAAGATGTCCTGCTCCGAATAGAGCGGCAAGGCCGCCGCCGTATGCACCACCCACTGGACCCCTTCCGTCGCCTTGGCCACCATCGCTGTATCGCGGATGTCCCCCTTCAGCGCTTCCACCCGGTCCTTCTCGGGATAATCGAACTCCACCAAGTCCAGGGAGCGGATGTCGGTCATTCCCTTCGCCAGTAAATGGCGGATCAAGTTGATCCCCAAAAATCCGCTGCCGCCCGTCACCAGCACCCGGCCCGAAATCGTTCCGCTCATACTCTCGCTCCTCTGTATAATTGCCCGTTTGTTTTAATCTGCTTACGGCTCAAGTCAAATGATAGTCAATCGTCGGCCGGACGTTGTGGATGAGAAAATTCGCGTAGATCTGGTCTGTCCCCGCTCTCAACCGCTCCACCAAGGCGGGCTCCCTTATACAATTCGCTCTGATATAATTCAAAAGCTCCGGCGTGTTCTGGATTTCATCCAAAATCGACGGCCGCCGGCTGTTAAAGCGTAAAGGCGAAGGCCTCCACCAGTGCCCCCGGCAGTCGGGCGCTGCTCACCTGTCGCCCGCCGTAGGTCATGTTGCTGAGAATCATCTCACGATCCTTGGTGAGAGCGATCAGGTTCTCACCGAACATGCGGTAGAACGATTCATCGAAGCGCATCACATTGAGCGGCGCAACGATCCTCCCGTTCTCCACCCAGAAGGTCGCGAAACGGGTCATGCCGGTAATCCGGCACGCCGCGCGGTCCGAGTAGTTGAGGTAGTGAAGGTTGTTGATGTACGCACCGGTGCCGAGCTTCTGCAGAATCTCGTCCTGCCTGAGGTCGCCGCCGGCCATGTCAAACGACAGCGGCCACTCTTCCCCTTCGGCCGCATTGGTCTCCTCGCCATATTCCTTGGCGGTGCGCGGCGAGACGAGGGCATCCCTGAATTTCCCACCGTCGATCATGACCACCTTGTCCGGCTTGATGAATCCCTTTCCATCAAAGTTGGGGGCGATCCCCTCGGCTGTGTTCTCGCTCATGGTCACCGCCGGGTTCACTGTTTCGTCCCCCTCCGTCATCTTGATCAGGCTGGAGATCTTTGACCGGTGATTCTTGAGCCCAAAGCCCATCCAGGACAATGTCCCGGCAATCTCATTGATCGCAGCCGGCGAGAAGTAGGCCCGGTATTTGCCCCGGGGGATGGTCTTGGCCTCCTGGTTGAGCAGCTCGAGCTGGTCGCCCGCCTCGGCCAGCTTGCGGTTGAACTCGGCATCATCCCACTTAAAGCCCGCGTAGGCCGACTTAACCGCCTTGTCATCGCGCAGGTAGAGCGAGTAGTCGAAGTTGAAGCTTCTCGACTCGAACCAATTGCGCTGCCCGAGGTTGTTGGCGAACCCGCGGTAGATGGGGCCCTGCGCATAGATTCCCACCAGATCCTTGCCCGCGCCGCCCCTCAGGATCGCGCCGATGGCCTGGTCGCGATCGGGGAGTTGATCCTCCCCCTTCCGCTCGGTGGAGTTGACGTTTGTGGCATAGAGCAGGTGGGGATCCTCGGGGATGTGGTCGAGCCTGGCGCGCAACTCCTCGATCGAGGCCTTGACGCGCGCCTGGTCTGCTTCCGCGATCCCGGTTAGCGCGACCTGTATCTGCGCGTGGGTTTGCCCGCGGATCAGATCAATCCCCACGTCGCACGATCGCACCGATCCCGGCTGGCGAATGCCGTTGTGGTTGAATCGAACGAAGTCCGAGTCTTCTCCCTCGAAACTGAGGTTGATGACCTCATCGCCCTTCAAGAGCGAGACGGCGTGGTCAGCTATACTGATGAACAGATTCTGCATCTCTCGCCCCCTTCTTACTCGCCACCAAAAACTTCGACGTCGGCAAACAGCGCGGCCGGCGAAGCGTGTCCGACTTTCATGATTTGATTCGGTTCACCTTTTCCGCAATTGGGCACGCCCAGCACGCGGAAGGTCGACTGATCGCCGACCATCTTCAGGTTGTTCCAGAACGTCCCCGAGATCCCGCGGTAGTTCGGCTTGCGGACTAGATCAGTGAGTTTCCCATTCTCGATGAGCCTGCCCCACTCACAGCCGAACTGGAACTTGTTGCGGGAATCGTCGATCGACCACGAGGTATTGGTCTGCATGTAGATCCCCTTCTCCACCGACGCGACCATCTCGTCGAAGGTGGAAGTGCCCGGCTCGAGGTTCAAGTTTGACATGCGGTCGATCGGCGGGCGTCGCCAGCCGTCGGCACGGGTCGTGGCCACGCCCGGCAGGCCGCTTCGAGTCTGGGAGACGAGACCGCCCAACGCCCGCTTCAGTATCCCCTTCTCGATGATGAAGAGCTTCTCCGCCTTGAGGCCGTCGTCATCGAACCCGAAGGAAGCCCACTGATCGGGGATCGTGGGATCGTATGTGATGTTCAGTAGGTCGGAGCCGTACCGGAAGCTGCCCACATACTCCGGCTTGACGAAGGTTGTTCCCGCGTAGTTGCGCTCGTCACCCAGGATGCGGTCGATTTCCAGCGGGTGGCCGATCGATTCGTGAATCTGAAGGTGCATCTGGTCGGGCGCGAGCAAGAGGTCCATCGTCCCGCTCGGGCAATTCGGCGCTGATAGAAGCGCGATCGCCTCCTGCGCCAGCCTGGGCCCCTCGGTCAGGAAGCCGACCTTGTCGATGATCTCCATCCCGCCCTGGAGCGCGTAGCTCCCCGCGCCGAGATTGCGTGTCTGCGATTCCGCCCCCTCGCTCGCCGTCACGCGGAGAGTGGGAAGCAGGCGTTCAAGGGCTTGCCTGACCTCGCCCCCCCCATTCGTGAGGTAGAGAATATCCGTCTTGATGTACCAGAGGGATGCGGCGGAGTCGGCGATCCGGTCATCGATCTTCAGGCGTGCGCACTCCTTGCTCACCATGTCGATCTTGTCCTTGAGCGGCACGGATTCCCACGGGCTCTTCACCGGCGAAGCGTATTCTCCCGTGGGGTGCGGATAGGCAATCTTGCCATAGTCGACCACGCTTTTCCCGGCGGAGAGCGCCGCCCATGATTGTGCCCGCTCCACGGCGGCCCGTAGACCGTTTACGGAGAGGTCGGACGTGGCCGCATACCCATAACCACCGCCGGCCACCACTGTGATCATGACGCCCTGATCCTCGTATCGCGTGATAGGCTGGAGGACGCTCTGACGCACCTGCACGATTTCGTTGCTTTCCCGAACTGCCCGCAGAGAGCAGAAGCCGGACCCCGGCATCACCTGCCGGAATTTCTCCTTGAGCTCTTCGAACATTTTATCCTCCTCTGTCGCGGAGACGGCTGCGCGATCCTAGGATGTTCATCCAGGGTCAATCGCCTAGGGTAGCGTATCAAGCAACCGATGCGGATAAGCATAGTGGGGGTGGCGTCCGCGGTTCTGTGCGCAGCCCGCCCCGCGGCCACTCGGTCACGGTGGAGTTGGCGTTCTCCATTGGATGAGGGCAGGATCTCGATGAAACCATTCGAGTCCCAAGTCGCATGCAAGAAGGAGAACGCCTATGGACCGTTATATCGGGCTGGATGCCCATTCGTCAAGCTGTACCATGGCCGTAGTCGGTCCCAGTGGCCGGCGGCTGCAATCGAAGGTGCTGGAGACAAACGCCCGGGAGTTGATCGACTTCTTGAAGAGCCTTCCCCGACCCCGGCATCTGTGTCTCGAAGAGGGGACGCATTCGGCCTGGCTTTACGAGGAGTTGGCGCCGCATGTGGACAAGATTGTGGTGGTCGGGGTGGGCAAGCGTCGGGGATCGAAGAGCGATGCGGTCGATGCCTTCGGCTTGGCCGAAGCGATCCGGTACGGGTGCAATGCCGGATCAAGAGCCTGTTTCGTTCGCGCGGGATTGCGGCTGGAGGAGTGAAGGTCTACCGGACATCCGTGCGCGAGGAATGGAGAAAGAAGCTTCCGGCGGCCATGCACTCTCTGGTCGAGATCCTCTACGAGGAGCTGGACGCGGTCCGCGAGCTGCAGCGGCGGACCGAGAGAAGGAGATGCTGGAGAGGAGTCGCACCGGCATGGGATCTCCCGCATCCTGGAGACGTGTCCGGGCCTGGGGCCGATTCGCATCGCACAGCTCCTGCCGGTCGTGGTGACGCCGTATCGATTCTCGAACAAGCGTGCGTTCTGGAGCTATGCCGGTCTGGGCATCATCATGCGGAGTTCCTCGGACTGGGCGCGAGCGAAAGACGGATCTTGGGTACGCCTGCCGGTATAGCAGACCCGAGGCTTATCGGCTATCGGCATCGGCTTCTTACTTGTATATTTTGAACGGATGGGTAGTCGCGGGCGGCGACGGGATCGGTTCGGCCGAGGGTGAGCAGAATGGCGGCGGCGGCGAGTATACTACAGCGAAGTGTACTTACAATGCCGCCAACAAATCGCATCCCCCCCCCCGGCCGCAGCCTGCTAACGCAGAACTGTGATTCTCTTTGTGCCCCTAGTGGTTCCCGCTTCCAATTGTAACAGATAAGTTCCTGGGGCGGCCGGCGCGCCGCGCGAATCAGTCCCATCCCAAATCATCGTCCCTATCGATCCGAGGAACTCGAATTGATTGATGCGCCGTCCGGCGATATCAAAGATCGAGAGGCGCGCCGCTCCACTTTCAGGAGTTGCCCATGTCAAATGCGTCGTCGATGAAAACGGGTTCGGCTGGGCGGAGAGGATGAATCCCTTGCCGGCGACAAATCCCGAATTGATTGCCGCCGGATCGCAGCCCAGGTCATGAGCGCCAATGCGACCACAGTTGCTTCCATTCGGATGATTGCCCGGCAGGCACGGGGAATCGATACTTAATGTCAAATCGTCAATGGGAGCATCGCAGAATTGCGGATCGGCGGAGAAATTGCCCAGTTCATTGTTATAGCCGGCAATGCATCCGACATAGTCGCCGCCTTCATTGCCGTAGACATCACAGCAATAGAAGGCCGGATTGCCGGGTTGCGCAAAGCAATAAACAGCCTCGCCGATAATGCCAAAAGAAAATATGGATGAAACGACCACTGGATAAGATTCCATTGCGAGCGCGAGGCAGGCTCCGTCCGACGCCGTGTTTTCGAAAAATGTACAAGATCCCATAATGCAATTTGATTCATATTGGAAGTACCCGCCTCCCCCGTGATCGCCCGCCCAGTTGCGCATAAAAGTGCAGCCGGTTATCGATGGAGACGAGTAGTCGGTGAAATAAAGACCGCCGCCGGTGATCGCGTGATTTTCAGTAAACTCGCAGTCTTCTATGGAGTTTGATGTGCCGGAATTTGTCAGAAAAATGCCTCCGCCCCAATTCCCGCTGTTGGCATGGAATGTACAGGCCAAAACGGCGAACGAATCAGGATCCGATATAAACAAGCCCGCGCCGCTCGCTGCGGAATTGTGCCGAATCTCGCATTCCCCCAGATTAAAGCGCGCCGTGTGGCCGTAAACGCCGCCCCCGGCCGCGGCTTCATTGTATTCAAAAGTCGTTGCCGTTGCGCTAATTGAGGAGGCTTCACGACAATATATGCCGCCGCCGGATTGGACTACTTTATTTTCATCAAAGATGCAGTTTTCCAGAGTGATATTCGAATAAGATCGGCCACAGAGGCCGCCGCCGCTCAGCAAGGCCGAATTGCGCCAAAATTCGCAATCGGTGAAGGTTGCGTGGCTGTCCCAGCAGCAAATCCCGGCGCCATAATCGGCTTCGTTGAAAATAAATCTGCAATTTATGAAATTCGGATTTGAATTCGCAAGATATGCTCCTCCTCCATCATCCCAGGCGAAATTGGCGCCAAAGACGCAATTTGTGATTGTCGGATTAGCATTGAGGCAATAGATGGCGCCGCCGTCGTCATGAAACCCGCTGGTTATTCCGATTCCTTCAAGGCAAAAATCGGAGGAAAGATTTTCAAAATAAAAGGCTCTGTGATAATTGGATTCGTCTCCTTCAGGATGGATTTCCGTGGTATTGGGATCGCCGGTCTGCGACCGAATTGTTAATGTCTTTTGATAGATGTAAACGTCCCGGTTGCCGGGTCCGGTAAAATATCCGTCGGTTAGTTCGATAATATCACCGTTAATCGAACCATCGACCGCCGCTTGAATAGTTGGGAAATTTCCCATCCCGTTGGGCTGGACGATCCAGGTCGTTCCCAAAGCGGTTGCGGGTAGCGCAAACACCAAGAGCAGAGAGATGTTGTAGCGTAGCATGTTGTACCTCCGGTGAATGAGTTAATTGGACCCAAGCCCAGATAGGCTACCGCATTATGAGAAAAACTGAAAGGCGTTGGACTCTCGCCCGTTAGGTATCCGAACGGCAGGAGCAATGGAGGCGTAACCGGGACGTCTTGTATGAGCGCAAACAAGGGAGTGATCGGTGTCATGCTCGCCGTCGCCATTGGTGCGAATTGGCTAACTCCTTCCTCCGCAGGAGATTATGCGGTTGTTAGTACCGGACAGGAACGGCGTTTCGGCGATCTCTATCAGGGCGCCTGCCCCTCGGGGGGCAATCGTATCTTGGCCAGGACGCCCAGTATGAAGGGCATCAGCCAGGTAATATTCTCAACGGCGAAATGTTGACCGTGCATGATACCCAAACCGGACTGACCGGGTGAGGCGTCCCCGGTTTTCTTGGACACCGAATTGGGGTAAAACCAAGGAAACAAGGAGGCGAAGATGGCCAGTTGCTGGCGCAGGGCAGCCTTTTCCAGCGCCAGGATTGTCCGCGCCATGAGGGATGTCCGGAGGCAGGCGAATAGGGCTGATATGAATGTGCGCATAGTAGGCATGAGTATATCACAATGGCGGACTTGTTGAATTCCAGGGAGTTACGGGGTTACGTGGACTACGACTTCTCTGATGGCAAGGAGTTGCGGCCTTTTCGCGGAGAACGCAGGTCACTCAACGGTCAAATGGGGCACCTTGGGCCAACCATGCAAGAAAATGATCAACCGGCAGAACTTCGATTCCATCCTCAGTCTCCATTCGTCGATCACCAAGAAAGACCAGGAACCTTCGACGGAGATTCGGCAGATCACGCATCGCGCGCAGCCCATTGAGCGATGAGGAGTCGTAGTGTTTGCCAGATTTCACTTCAATAGCAAGATAGTCGGTATCTCTGCGCAGTAGAAAATCGACTTCTGTCTGGGTGGCTTCCGCCGGAGCCCAGTAATAAAATTCATCAAAAATCCCGCGATAATCTCGATAGGCGCGTAGAAGGCCGGCGATCCACCCCTCAAAAAGGTGTCCCTTTTCCTCCGGTGTTGGTGGGCCCAGTTGTCGTTTTGCAGCTCGTGGCAAACCGGGATCGGCCCAGAACAATTTAGGGTGCTTTCGCTCCCGCACTCGCAGCTTCCCCTGAAATGCTGGCAGCTGAAATGCAATGAGTGTGTCGACCAAGATTTCCAAATAACTTTCAGCAGTCTTGCGGGCGACTCCCGCGTCCCGCGCGATTCCGGATACATTGATGACCTGTCCGTGAAAGAGGGCAGCGACAGGAAGAAAACGGGCGAATCCGGGCAGGTTTCGCACAAGAGCTTCCGATTGTATCTCTTCCTTCAGGTAGAGTTCCACATATGACGTCAATGTTTCCTTGCGGTCCTGAGAATTCCAGACGATGGGCAAGCCTCCCCAGTGAAGGGTTTCATCGAGACTGAACACATCCCCCATCTCTTCGGGGAGTAATGGATGCATAAAACGTCGGACCGCACGACCGGCAAGGAGGTTAACACCTCCACGGCGAAGTTTGCGGGCACTCGAGCCGCACAGCGCGAAGCGGATATTTTTTTCCTCGATGAAACGATGGACTTCGTTGAGAAGCATCGGAAGGCGTTGAACTTCATCAATGACGACCCTTCCGCCACTTTCGACCATTCGAATTTCATCCGCGAATCTACCGATGTCAGTGAGATAGGATTGATAAAGCGACTCATTGAGAAGATCAATATAATGTGCACCCGGGTGACTTGCGCGGAGCCATGTGCTCTTGCCCGTACCCCGCGGACCAAGGAGAAAGTATGATCCCTCTGGAGGTCTGGCTATTCGTGGAAAAGGAGCATTGTTCATAACGTCGCCATAATACGCCGGATAATGGCGACATGCAACAAATATTTCGATTATGATCCTATCTATTTGAATTCCAATGTGTTACAGACTTCATAAACCAGCTGCTATCTAAATGGGCCTTCAAAAGAGAGCCTTTGGACCCATTTTCAACCCGTGATCCGCAAAAACTCCATCGGCACTAGAACACCGGTCGCCGGCGGGGATGATCGGTCTCCGAAGGGCTGCCCGGCCGGTTGGTTTCTCGCCCGTGGATCCGTCCCATAGGAACTTCGGGGAAGGACCAGGAGCTGATTCAAAAGCAGGTGTGCCTTCCACAAATTCCGTCCGCATTGGGGGGCTTGCGGTTATAGATTTAACGCTCCCCCGAACCGTTGTACAAATGTGATCGCCCCGGTCTGTCCGTCGCGGATGCCGAGGGCGCGGCCGCGGCGGCGTTGCCAGGCGAAGAGAACTTTCAGGAAAATCCGCAACAACGCGGTCAGGAGCGCCCGATCCGCCGCCAAGCGGAAGCGCAGGGTCCAGGGAAATGTTAAAACCCACTGTCGGTAGCCCGCTTCCGGGAGAAGGTGATCCACCAGCCAGGCCGACATATCCGCCGTCCGGCGGGCGAGGCAGCTGGGGCAGAGCTTCCCCTTGCACGAAAAGGCCACCAGCCGCTCGAAGCCGCAACGCGGGCAGTGGGGGCGGGCGAATCCGTGGCAGAGAAGGCCGCAGTCCAGATAGCGGCGGAACTCGCGCTCCACGAAATGCGGATAACCCTCTCCGTCTGAACCCCGTCCCTGGGCGAGGAAGGTCTCCAAGTGTTCCCGCACGATCTCGTACAGGACCGTCGTCTCCGGTTGGCGGCGGCGATAGACGCCTGACGATCGTGCTGCTTCGCCCAAGGTCCGCCCGCCAGCGGCTGTCGTCGTGCCGACATGCATGGGCTGGTGAAAATGCAGGTTTGGTGCCGCAACGAAGAGACCGCCTGCGATCCCCGATCGGCGAGGAGCCCCGCTGGGGAGTCCCGCAGCAGTTCTGGATGTGCGGCTAACCCGGATCGTGGCATGATGGGGGCGGATAAAGGCGGCGCCAGCGAGATGACCCTGGTGGCGATCGCCGTCGACCCCTGCAATATGCGCGCGTGGGACCGTGTCGCCGAGACCGCGGATATCACCGTCGTCCTGTCGGATCTTTATCATAACCCCGTTCCCGATCACACGCGTGTCTGGTTCACCAGTGACGAGGGTATTGTGCGAGGCGCGGTCAGCGGGGAATTGGGAAGTGGTGAAACATATGACGGCGTCTGCGGCGCCACCTTCCTCAGCGGCGAGCCGAGAAATGACGGGATTGTAACGGTCACGGCCACCACCGCCGGCGGGACGGTCGAGGGGAATGTCTCCTTTATTACAATCGGTCCGCCGACATCCGTGACCTTCATTTACCCGGTTCCGCCGGTGAATATCATGGCCGATGGCGAGGCGGAGATCGATCTCATGGTCGAGGTCCTGGACATTAACAATAACTTCGTGCTGGGTGGGACTTCGGTGGAGTTCAGAGCCGATATCGGAACCGTCGGCGGCGGAGGGAGTGGCTCGAAGCGCAACCGCTCTCCCGAACCGTCGGTCCGACCGGCGCTGGCAACCCACTCGGCTTCCGAATCGCCAGGACCGCGTGTGCGCCGTAAAGCCCGCGCTGAAAGGGGGCAGGCCGGTGGGAGCTGGGAGGGCGAGCATTGGCTGGTTCGGCCGGTCTAGGCGGCCGACTTCACCGGAATACGCACATGGTCGACCGGGAGATGACGGAGAGGGAGAATCGGCGTCTTCAGACACGCCTCAAGCGAGCCAAGCTGCGACCCATTTCACGCAAGATAAAGTCTGAAATGGTGTTATATATTAGAAAATGGTGATAATATGTTCGCAGATGCGCTATCCTGTAGATAGGTGCCCAAATTGAATTCGAAAAGTGTGAGCTTCTGTCGTATAATAGCGTTGTTCCGGTGATGTGAATTCGCATATCTTGATGTTGTGTCCGGGGGGGAATCCAACCATGAGGAAACTAATGCTGGGGATGCTCATCCTCGCTGCTGGATTATCAGGAGCGTCAGCCGGGCCAAATGAAGGCGTCGTTCTGTCCATTCAGGGTAACACAACTGGTGGGCCCATAACCGAGCCCTGTCTAACGATAACTCTGCCGGAGTCATGTGAAAATCTCGACCCGAGTGCGTTGCCTGACGATCATGATGTGGAGTGGTTTCTGGTCGTGGTCGTTTCGCCGGCGGCAAATGCACCGAATTTTGACTCAATCACATTTGGCATCGGGGACTACAATACAGGCGACGCCTATATCTCGTATAATGGCACCTGTATCCCCGGTGCTGGGTGGTCATTTACCGGGGCTTGGCCCCTACCAGGCAGTGGCATTGAAATCACATGGGATCCAGGTTGTACAAGCTCCGACTATCTGTTTCCCGCATTCTACTTCGGCGTCTATGTCTATGCGCCGGCGACAATTCCCTTGACTCCTCATCCTTCGGAGCCATCAGGTGTCACTGATTGCTCGGAGGACTCCGTTTTTGATCCATTTGAAGGATTCGGAGCCATGGGTTGTGGGGGAGAACCTGGCTATAATCCGCCATGTCCCGATATTGAACCAACACCAATCAAGAGAACGACATGGGGAAATATCCGCTCTATTTATCGCTGACATGCTAGTCTCCCGGTCCCTCAGCGCTTCGCGGAGACGCGACTAACGCGCAGAATCTCAGAGCTATATTTGCGGGGAAGCAATAACTTGTCGTTTTCTGAAGGTGACGTGCTCATCAATTCGTCGCCTGTCCCTTCCATAAACCTCATCCGGCCTAGAAATTAGTTCTGCCCCAATCGGACCATACATTGAAACCGGTTATATGATAGACAGATTGTGCGGTTCAGATGATGGGAGAAACGACATCGGCCATCTGGCCTGGGCCTTGGCAAACGAATTCCTGGATAGGTGGTGATTTCCGGTAGCCTTCTTCCCCTGGCTTAGGCAGCGCGTCGGAAATACCGGTGATGAAGTCCGCCGACCATCGGCTCCGAGCAAACTGTTTCGATCCCAGAA
>JAHJDP010000115.1 GCA_018831195.1 Candidatus Eisenbacteria bacterium
GTGTAGACGGCGATGGCATTCTCGACCTTCTTGAAAAGGTCCTTGTAGTCCACGATGTAGCCGAAATCCTTGTCGTCCCCGTCCAGCCGGTTGACGCGGCAGATGGCCTGGAACAGGCCGTGATCCTGCATCGACTTGTCAATGTAGAGGTAGGTGCAGGGCGGCGCATCGAAGCCGGTGAGCAGCTTATCCACCACGACGAGCAGCTTCATGTTCGCTGGCTCTATGGTGAACAGCGTCTTGGCCCGCTCCTCGTAGGTTTCGGTCTTGGTCATGCCCGGCTTGGCTTCGACTTCCTCAAGCATCTCATTATAGGTATTGTAGATGAACTGCTTGTCGGTATCCGTGTTGGCGCCGGTCTCCTCCAGCGTGACATCCTTCGCCAGCGGATTGTAGGAGGTCACGACCGCGCACTTGCCCCGGAAGGGCGTTCTCTGAAACAGGCTGAAATACTTGCTCGCTTCATAGATGCTCGATGCTACCAGTAGCGCGTTGCCGCGTTCACTCGACAGGCGCGGCTTCACGCTGAAGTCGAAGACGATGTCGCTCACCACCCGGTCCATGCGCGAGCGGGAACTGAGGACCTGTTGCAGCGTGCCCCACTTCTTCTTCAGTTCATCTCTCTGCCAGTCGTTCAAGCCCCGCGTCTTGGCATCGAACCAGGCGTCGATCTTCTCCTTGGAGCCGAGGCGCTGATCGATGTCCCGCGCCTCATAGACCAGATCCAGCACGACCCCGTCCTCGACCCCCTCGCTGAACTTATACGTATGGATGTAGCTGCCGAAGACCTCCTGGCTGGTCGCCTTATCCTTCATGAGCAACGGCGTGCCGGTGAAGCCGATAAAAACTGCATTCGGCATCATCGCCTTCATCACCCGGTGCAGCTTGCCACTCTGCGTGCGGTGGCACTCGTCCACGAAGACGAAGACCTCGCCCACCGTCGGACTGGGTTGCGCCTCCAGATCCTTGATGAAATCGTCGAAGTCGTCCACATCTTTGCGCCCGAATTTGTGGACCAGCGAGCAGAGCAGACGCGGCGTGGCCTGACCGAGCAGTTTCATCAGCCCGCGGCCGCTTCGGGTCCTCTTGATCGCCTCCCCCACCTCCTTGAAGACCCGTTCGATCTGTTTGTCCAACTCGTCGCGGTCGGTAACAATGGCGACGCGGGCATTGGGATTGTTTTCCAGGATCCACTTCGCGAGCATCACCATCACGATGCTCTTGCCGCTTCCCTGCGTGTGCCAGATAATGCCGCCCTTTTTCTTCCGCATATGCGCCTGCGCGGCCTTGACGCCGAAATACTGGTGCGCGCGCGGCAGCTTCTTCACGCCGCCGTCGAAGAGGACGAAGTTGTGCATCAGCTCGATCAGCCGGTCCTTGCGGCACATCCTGAGCAGGTATTTGTCCAGCTTGAAGCGGCTGTCGTCCGCCTCGTCTTCCTTCCACTTCAGGAAATACTTTTCCGGCGTGCCGATGGTGCCGTACTTCAGACCTTCGGAATCGTTGCCCGCGAAGATGAACTGCACCGTGCTGAAGAACCAGGCGTTAAACTCTGGCTGCTGGTTTGAAAGATTCTGACGGATGCCGTCTCCAATGCTCACGCGGCTGTTCTTCAGCTCCAGCACGCTGACGGCGATACCGTTCACATACAGCACAATGTCAGGACGCCGCTCATGGTTTCCCTTGAGCGTCACCTCCTCGGCTATAACAAAATCGTTCTTCTCCGGTTTCTTCCAGTTGATGAGATGGACCGTTTCCGTCGCCTTGCCCGCCTCGATCTTTACCGGGACGCCGTAGCGCAAAAAGTTGTAGACGGATTGGTTATTGCCGTAAAGCGTGCGGCTGTGGTTGTCCGCCTCGGTGCGGAGCTTGTGGAGGGCGACGCTGATCTGCGCTGGTTTGTAGCCGTTCTTGGTCAGCCATGCCGTGAGCAAACTTTCTTCGATATTGCTGTTGCCGTCGCGGTCGGTCCAGTCGCCGAGGTAGCGGTAACCCAGCTCATCGCGGAACAGGGCGATGATCCGGTTCTGCGTGGCTCGCTCAGGTTGGCCGACGGTGTTCATACGAGGCGGATCCTCCCGGTGAGCAGTTCCTGCATCATGCCCTGCTTGAGCTGGCGGGTTTTGGAGAGCTTGGCTTCTAGCGCGCCGATCGAGACGTCCATATCGGAGAGAATAGCGGCGATGGCGGATTGTTCGTCTGGCGCGGGGCTGGAGATTTCAATTTTCTCGATTGTCCGCGCATTGAGGCTCGGAACGCCGGACGCCTCGTTGTGCTGCTTCCAATCAATCAAACAGAACCGGTAGAACATGAATTTGGCGTGATTGGGTTCATGAACAACTGAGTAAAAAAGCGTGTCAACCGTCCAGAACGGGGTGTCCATGTATTGGGGTTGATCAATCGTTCCCTTTCGACCGATCAGGACAGATGGCTTGTCGTAGAGGAAGCGATTCGCCCTACCAATTTCGCCGCCACTCGCTAGGATTGGGTATTGGCCGTCCGTAGCTTCGACGTCGCTCTGACTCTTGCCATGGCAGACGGTCAAAATTTCTCCCAACCGCTTCACCTCCCACTCCCCGCTGAAGCCCGGCAGGCGCTTCTTGCCGGTGAGCAATTCCTGCATGGCGCCCTGTTTGATGTGGCGCTTCTTGGCGAGGAGCTGATCCAGGGATTCGATGAGGGCATTCGCATCGCTCAATGCCTCGGCGATGGCTTCTTGTTCGGCTTTTGTGGGTGGGAGTGAGAGAAGACACTTCTGAAAGACAGGATTTAGAAGGTGTGTCTGATTTACTCCGTCATCGAATCCCAAAAAGTAGGGATTCCGGTTCAGTACATAGAACAGATACTTCGGGCAATCGCGGTAAGGTGTCAACGCACAAACCCGCTGGTTGACAGCATACAAGTTGTCCTGATCGGCCAAGAAGGCCTTCGCAAGAGCCTTACCATTTGGCAGGTCACTCATGACCATCAATACATCATTTCGCTTTGCGCAGCAAAAGTTGACAGTCGAGTACTTGCGGACGCATCCATTCGTCGAAATGAACTTGGAGTTCACGCAGACGAATCGTCCAAAGTCCGAGATATGCTGTTCGTGAGCTTTCCCACCACGAAAACGGCAGATATCAGGCAAGAGTTTGATCTCCCAATCCTTCGGAATCACCCCCACCTCGGTCTGCTTGTAGCCGGCCTTCACTTCCATGAGAAACCCATCTTCTCTAGATGGCGGTTCACCTTGGCTTCCAGCTCGGCCAAACGGTTGACCATCTGTGGCAGCGGAGTTTCGTAGCGCTCGGCGAGTTCCTTCACCCGCTGGGTAAGTTGCCGGCTTATACGATCCATCTCGCCGTTGATGGCGGCATCCAGCGTAGCGAGCCACTTGTCGTCTACCACCAGCGTTTTGATATCAGACTCGGAAAGCTTAGGATAATAGGCATAGGCTTTGGTATCAAGCGCCACCTCAGTTTCCTTGAGCTGCTTTTTAAGTTCGGCCTCCTTATTGTTATACTTCAGCCACTGGTTCAGTACGGCCGCTTCGTCCTTCGCTTCCTTATCGCCCTTAATCTCCTTCAATCTGCTCGCGACATTGGCCTTATTCACCTTGTCAAGTTCAGCGAAGGCCCCGTCCTCGCCGCTATGCTCCTCCTCCATCTCGGTGAGGTGGGCTGTGACACCCTCAAGCTCGGCGGCGAGCTGATCGACATCCCTCTGATCTTTAACAAAATAGCGGGCGACGATGAGGGATTTGGGCACGAGGTCGCAGGTCCATCCCTTGTCTTTCTCCCTTCCCTTCTTGTCCTTCTCGATGATGCGGGTGGTCTCGGCCTTCCATCCATCGGCGGCGATAAGATATCCGTCGTCCTGCATGGTATCCGCCCAGTAATCCATCAGGTGCTGATAGATGTCGTAGGGATCGATCAGCGGCTTGCCGGCGTAGTGGGCGAGCAGGCCCTCGGCCAGCGCCGCGATAACCTCCTTGGGATGGCATCCGGCCTGCAAGGCTTTCAGCTTTGCGGCGGTCTTCTTGCGCCACGCGGCGAAATGGGCGTTCATGCCGACGATGAAGGCGGCGAACTCCGGGTGCTCGTAGATGGCGGACTTGATGGTCGACTTCTCCACGGTGAGAGCGAAGTAGCCGGGGCGGCTTTTCTTGAACAGCGAATGTCGTAGTTTTGGGCAGACATCCCAGTAACGCTGGAGCGCATCGACATCGGCCGCGGGGATACCGCCCTGCAGATGGCCCGCGATGTCCTGCAGATCCTCGGGCGTCTGGCTGTCGATATAGCGCGGAAGGTTTAGGTTGAACTCGTTCTTCTCAATCTCCGCGAAGGGGACCATCCGCGCGTACTTCGGGACGTCGAGCCGTTTGTTAAAGACGTCCACGATCTTGTGAATGTCCATGCTGCGCAGGCGGTTTTTGGGGCCGTCCTTCATGAAGCCGCCGCTGGCATCGATCATGAAGACACCCTTGCGGGCCTGGGCGTCCTCCTTGTCGATGACCACGATGCAGGCCGGGATGCCGGTGCCGTAGAAGAGATTGGCGGGCAGGCCGATGATCCCCTTGATGTAGCCTTTGCGCACGAGGGCGCGGCGAATGTCGGCCTCGGCGTTGCCGCGGAACAGTACGCCGTGCGGGAGGATGCACGCACCTTTGCCGGTGCTCTTCAGCGAGCGGACAATGTGCAACAGGTAGGCGTAATCTCCCTGTTTGGCGGGAGGGACGCCGAAGGCTTTGAAGCGCTCGAAGGGATCGTTTAGCGGATCGAGGCCGGTGCTCCAGCGCTTGTCGGAAAAGGGCGGATTGGCGACGACATAGTTGAAGGTCTTGAGGGTGTCGCCCTCCTTGAATTTTGGATCGGCCAGCGTGTTGCCCTGCATGATCAACGCGGTTGGATTGTTGTGCAGGATCATGTTCATCCGCGCGAGGCCGCTGGTGGCGGCGTCTTTCTCCTGCCCGTAAAGCGTGACGGGAGTGCCGGCCTCAGTGCCGACCTTCAGGAGCAGCGAGCCGGAACCGCAGGTGGGATCGTAGACGGTGGTGGCGGCGCTGGTCTTCGCGGTACGGATGCCGCTGATCTGGGCCATGATGCGGCTGACCTCGGCGGGTGTGTAGAACTGCCCCTTGCTCTTGCCGCTCTCGGTGGCGAAGTGTCGCATCAGGTATTCGTAGGCGTCGCCCAGGATGTCGTCGTCGTCAGCGCGGTTCTTGGAGAAGTCGAGCGCCGGGTTCTCGAAGATGGCGATCAGGTTGGTGAGCCGGTCCACCATTTCTTTGCCACTGCCGAGCTTGGCGGCGTCATTGAAGTCGGGGAAATCGGAGAGTTTGTTGGCGTTGGCCAGCGGGGCGATGATCTTCTTGTTGATCTGGTCGCCGATATCGCTCTTGCCCTTGAGAGCAACCATGTCCTTGAAGCTTGCGCCACGCGGGATCGTGATCGGCGCGTAGGGCTGGCCCGCGTATTTGTCACTGACGTATTTGATGAAGAGCAGGACGAGGACGTAATCTTTGTACTGGCTGGCATCCATTCCGCCACGCAGTTCATCGCAGCTAGACCAGAGGGAGGAATAGAGTTCAGATTTTTTTAGGGCCATTCGTTGGATGCTCCAAGTGCGTGACGAGGCCGGGCTGTGTCCGGGATCGAAGTCCGACCTCCGACTTCATGGTGGTAGCCTTTTGGACGTGACCCGGGCCAACACGCAATGATCCTATCTCATCTCCCTCCTGAGCGCCAGCGCAATGAAATGCGGGACCAATCGCTGCTCGGAGCGTGGCTGAAGCCAGCCCCACCGCCTTCCAGGAAGCACATCCCTCCTGTTGATGGAGGAGGCCGGACAAAGGGCGTTAGGAGTTTTTGTGAGCAAACTCTTGCCCTTGTAGAGCTAATTTATGAAGGGCGATTCTTTTTTTGAGAATCTCCGGATCGCTCGGCAAGTCTAACAATTCCGCAGTTAATCCCGGCCTAGCAAACTTTCTTCCAATGCCAATATGATATTCCAATACCAATTCCACAAATCCCCTAAGTTGATGGAGAATGTCCTGTGCATCATTTATTTCTTCTCCACCATGTACCCATTGGTTTCTTCTTTCCCGAAGATGCTCGAGAATAGGCTTGGCTTCATCCCTGCTCACACATGGGAAAAGCGCTCGCTTGACAGTTTGGTCATAGTTTGCGCCCCCGGTAACCGTTAGCGCTTCTAGTAGAGACCACAACTTAAGAAAAGAGGACTCAAAATCAATCCCATCAAGGGCCTCTGCATATCTTACAAAATAATCACACAATTCATTTGGATAGTTTGATTGCTTTATCAACTTTCTGAGTTGCTTTTCCCTTGCTACAATTTCTTTCCATTCATTTTTTGTTCCATAACTTGTCTTCGCCAATGCAAATCTAGGCTCATACCATACTCCCAGCCCAGTGTGTTTCCCATCCAATTTATGCAGGCTAAAAATTGGCCCAAGACATATCTGGTTTACTGGCCATCGCCGGCCTAAGTAACCTCGTCTAGTCATCCTGTGACTATTAGCATAGTTCCAAACACCTCGTATGCAGTTCAATGACCTTAGTGCTTTGTCCATTGCACTATTTGTGGTTCTTGCCATGACATGGACCATTGCCCACTTGTAATTCTCTGGATTGTTTTGACCAATAGTCTCTAGCGCGGGCTTTTCTATAGTTTTTCGATCAAAGTATTTTGGCAGAGATTTCGAAATGATAATAGTTGCATCACAGAAATCACGCGTTAGCTGGTTCACATAACCTGGAACTGATATTGTGCCGATGAATGTATAAGGATTTGTGGGTCGGGCAAGATATAGCTTTTCACGCCGTGTAATCTCGGTCAACAGACTACTTTCTGCAATGCCATTTTCAAAATCATCGGAATACAGAGCATCGCAAATTATACCCCGCTTGTCGGTGTCGCAGATATGCTTTGGGAATGTGATTGCAGTTTGAAGCACGCTTAGTATGTCGGCCAACATCTCTGCACCGAAAGGGCTATTACCCGTTTTTCGCGATTTTGACAACTTGTCAAGTAGCGCCGACAGCTTATATTTATTCTTTATCTGGGCCATAGCTATTACAAATTCTTAAAAACACTCCTAACGTTCTCATAATCCACGAGGGTTCTTGGCGCGACCCCCGCTCACTCCCATGTTCGCATCCATTCTCCCATAAATGCGAGGGGAACCGCAAGAGCGATCATCAGGCTCAATTGCTCCCTGCGCGCGAATTTCATCATGGCCCGGAGTCTATGGGCTCCAACTTAGGGGGCGAAGATGAGGGTGCTGTCAGTCCCACCGCCTTCTTTGGAGAGAGATATATGTTTTTGTTGTAAGAGGAGTCCATATAAGGCAGTTAGGTTGTTAAAAACTATCCTTCTGGTGGCCAAGGAGAAGGAAGCTCCAGAAAATCTCCCAAACTCGGGCCTTCCATTTCTTCGAAGTATCCCGATTCCTGATTCAAAAGCTTTTTATCAAAAGGAATAATGTTAGCTTGGAGTTGATGATTTGACCAGGGATGTGGGATTAAGACTGGCTGTTTCTCCCTTAAGTTCGTGTAGTCAAGTCTTCCTGCTGCAATCACGGCGCTTAGCCGTTTCCCCCTTGGCCCACCAGGGCCAATCCAAAGGCCCCTTTCGTTGCGGCCCCAACATTGTGATATCGTTTCGCCTTCAGCGTCGCTTGATATTGTTAATACTGCCTTCCCAAACAACACTTCGACAAACATATCTGGTATATAGCCGCGATCTAATACATTTACCGCCACAACCAAAGGCATCTCTAGGTCACCATAGCGCTTTGCCTTATTCTTTAGACTTCTATAAATTGTCTCGCCGGTTCTCACTACCTCTAATCCTGGCAGGAGGAGCGCTATTGGCCTTATGCTTAGATTGTCTCGTTGAGATTCGGCTTTGGGGATTGGGAAAAACTCGATGAACCAACCGTCTCTTTTGTATTCAAGACATGGTAAACCCACAATTCCTTCATCTATATATTCGTTCCTTGTTTGCTCGTAATCCTGTTTGTTGAGCCATCTTTCGAGCGCCCCGACCATAGACCTGCTGGGCGGCGTAATGTTCGGAGCGCCTCTGACTCGAAGAGCAAGACAAAAATCAGGCGACCTCAACTCGTTTATGACATCATAAACCTGATCTCTGCGTATAGTGGCTCGCCTCTCTGTATGTGATGGGCCAACTGTGGTGGCCTCCAGGCAGAATAGGTCCTGGCCTTTGCTCCTAACCAAGAAATCCGGTCTTTTCTTGGTTTCGGGAATCGCAGGATGAATCACTAGCTCGTAACCATTTTTAAGTAGAGTTTCATGAATTAGCAATTCAAAGAATGCTGAAAGATGTGCATAGTCATCATCAGATTGAAAGCGTGACCGGAACTCGTTTTTTTCTTCCTCTGGATAGCGGTCAAACCACTGATTCAGTAAACTCCTTATTGCGATGAATGGTTCCCGGGCAGAGTTATTACAGTATTGCCATTTGGAGACTGATCGCGTGGCCAAAGACATATCTGTTCTCTTAAAATCCGCGAATAGCATCTTTATACCTCGATCAACCTGACTTCTGTTAACCCACGAGGGCCTTTGGTGCGGCCCTCGCCCTCTCTCAACCGCGCATCCATTCTCTCACCAAACGAGAGGCAAGACAAGACTTCAGTCAGCCCCACCGCCTTCCTGGGATGTATATTGTTCTCGTTGACTGAGGAGTCCAGATAAAGCCGTTAGGCCTTTTTTTATATCGAGAGACTACGCCAATGTTTCCGAAACAACTCAAAACATGTATTATCAACTAAAATAATGTTTTCCCGATTGGCACCACCTCGCTTTACTAATTCCTTGACTACAACACCGCGATCATGAGATGAAATACTTTTTGCGGTTGCAAAATAGCAAACATTTCCCGCATTAATGTGCTTACCTTCGGCGGGATAAATTAAGTCCAAATTCTGGATGTGGAATGCATATCCCAGAAAAATAACAAAGTCCGCATCCTTCATTCCTTCGCGAATCTTTAAGATATCGCTCGATTCGGGATTGGTTCCTTCGGTGTACGTCTTTATTTTATTTGCAAGCTTAACTAAATCCTTTGCATCCGGCTCAGCTCCAAATTCTATTGCGTCTTTCTTGCCATACCATGGCAGTTCTCCCACCTTGCCATATGGATGATAAATTTCCATTCCGCATATCAATTCTCCCGCCTCGCCGGGACTAATTCCGTAATATATCTGAAGAGCATGATAAAGAAATTGCTCAACGCATCGATCGTAGTTAAAAATTATAAGCCTTATGTTGGATAGCCGATCTTTTAGTTTTTCCGCTACGCAGCGTTCTGTGAGCAACTGTAAAAATGGTTCAAACCATGTATTTTTGAAGCCATGTAAGTCCAGGGTTCTACTTGCGCCCCCTGCATCAACAAAGAGAAGGCTTTTGCGTTCGGCCTCTAGAATTGATCGGACAATTGAGAGTTTACCGCACGTCTCAATCGCCTTGTTTCCCTTGTGATTTTCAATAAAGCTGTCTATTGACATGGCAACAGGCAATGCATCCCTAATTCTCAAGGCGGCCTCGATCAGCTGAGACATACTAGAGCTCTCTGGTGTACCCTGTCTAACCATCAATCGGAGGGCCTCATAAACGCGTGGGTCTCCGCTCTTTAAAAGGCGCGTAATATCAAAATCAAAATTAAGGATGTTAATTATTCTCTGCTTAAGTTCAACGCCAGTTGGTAGATTTGCTTCCTTGCTTGCTCCGGCTCCTATAACAATTACGGTATTATTCCCGACCATAAATCACCTTGCTTTTGGTTGACGTTCATTTCTAGGTTAATAGGCCTAACGTTCTAATAACCCGGGAGGGTTATTGGCGCGACCCTCGTTCACCCGCTCTCTTCTGAGTGCCACCATCCTGATCAAAATCGCTACGATCACTCAACGTAAGGCATTCGAACTCGATCCAATGCTATCACTTAGAACCTGATCGGTACAACTCGTATAAGGAGCCGCCATTGCCCTCAAACACCGGTCCTGAATCGGGCCACGAAGGCCGCCGCAGTTAATCACTGGCGAGCCAGAACCCAAATGATGCTATACATTTCGGCCACACTACACATAATACCATCTCCATTGTGCTTGCTTTAACAGTAACAGAATCGCGGCACTACCCATAACCCTGGTCTTCGATCATTGCAGGACCCTGCCTTAATCCGGGACGCGACGAGCCCGCAACGCACGGGAAATGATGGAATGACGGGGCTTTCGGAATACCTTGCGGATCGGGAGCCGGGCGGGCAAAACCCATGCAACTTGAACAATCGTTAGGCTTTTACATTGCAACAGCTTTCACATTATCGCAAATTGTATAAGCACGTCGTTATTCCATCGAAGGAGGACGTTCATTCAGAGCCATTTTAGGGGCAGCCGAGGCCGATTCTGGGCCGCGAGGGGCAGCTCGGAGGCCGATTTGGCGGTTCCGGGGAGCAAGGGGGCGGTTTGGGGGCAGAATTTAGGGCTCCGAGACACCTTAGGGGCA
>JAHJDP010000116.1 GCA_018831195.1 Candidatus Eisenbacteria bacterium
CTTACCGCGCAGGCTCAAACAATATTACAACCGCACGATTGAGACCCGCTGCATCCCGAAGAACCGCCTTCATGAGCTGAAATACGCCTATTAGAGCCGCGGCGAGCATGAAAAGCGCCTGGCGGCCGTAGGGACCGCCGGGCGCTTGACCCCCTCAGATGCAATTTCAGAAGCACAACCTACTATAACGACATTATTAATAATTGGTTATGATTGTATACACCCGCTGGACTCATTGTGTTACCTCGACAATCAGATTAGTTGCTGCTAAAATATTATTGTGGAATGAAATAGCATCGCCATTTTGGGGGGTGCCCACATTCGAATCGAGGAGGAAGAATATGCGTGTCGCCACGATAATAGCCATGATGGTTTCTTTGGCCTTGGGAATTCTGGCAGCAGGTCCCATCGGGTTGAGGGCCGAAACAGCCACACCGTTTGAGATGGAGAGGGTCTGCCATAATTGGCTATCCTTCATGGTTGAACAGAATGGAAGCTGGGCGGGTTCCGAAAATCCGGGTATCGTGGATGCTCAGGATATTGTCGTTGATGGAGTGGTGCTGGCCCGCTGTTACTCAATCGCACCTATGGGCTATATCATTGTTCCAATTCTCAAAGAAATGATGCCGATCAAAGCTTATTCCATGGACAGCCATTTTGACGTGCATCAGACGGTTGGATTCCCTCAACTCCTAAAAGAGCGTCTTCACATTTACACAAAGACATTTTCTGATAAATATGGAAATCTCGAAGCGATTCAGCCGCTTTCGGGGGATATCGTTTTTAATCCCGCGCAG
The DNA here is from genome assembly GCA_018831195.1 of Candidatus Eisenbacteria bacterium. Classification (NCBI taxonomy): domain Bacteria; phylum Candidatus Eiseniibacteriota; species Candidatus Eiseniibacteriota bacterium. The sequence continues at coordinate 798 of JAHJDP010000116.1, forward strand.
AAGGAGCGGTGGGCTCAATGCTCAGCAGATCCGGCGCTCTTTCTCAATACTTTGGCCACAGATGGCTCCAGTTCAAGAAGCACAGTGGGTCCGCTGCTATCAACGGTTTGGCATCAGGGATCACCCTATAATAACTTGTGTCCTGATGGTGACGGCGGGCGATGTATTGTTGGATGTGTCTCCACTGCAGTCTCCCAAGTTATGAAATATTTTGAATGGCCTCCTTCCGGTATCGGCGATCACTCCTACTATTGGCCCGGTGATACATCCTGTGGTGGATCAACACCCGGTGAAACGCTCTATGCGGACTTCTCTGATCCGTATGCATGGGAGAATATGCCCAATGGTTGTTTTCCCATCTGCGGGGAGATAGCCCAAGATGCCTTGGCCGAGCTTTGCTACGAAGTCGCTGTCGCTTTTAATATGAACTTTGGGAATTGCGGATCCGGAGCCTATACGAGTGAAGCCATCACGATTATGCCGGGCTACTTTCTCTATGATAATTCAATCAATCAGCAATATCGGGGATCTTACACAGCGGAAGCCTGGTTTGAAATGATTAAGTATGAGATCAACAACGGGCGGCCCATGCTCTATAGCTTCAATTCAGGGACGAGCGGCCATGCCGTCGTTTGCGATGGCTGGTTGGATGAGCTTGGTTTCAGTCAGTATCATATCAATTACGGGTGGGGGGATGAACATACCGCCTGGTACACGGTTGATGATATCTTCGGCGCAACCGGAGGTGAAAGAATTATCCGGAATATCTCTCCTGAACCCATATCTGTGACACTTTCGGCCGATGGTCTCGGTGACTATCCGACAATCCAGGAAGCTGTTTCCGATCTCTACGGCGGCTGCATTATTGAGCTCGCGGACGGCGTCTATTCCGGCGACGGAAACAGAGATATTGTCCTTGCCGGGAAGAGCCTTACGATCCGGTCCCAGAGTGGAGACCCCGCGGCTTGTATCATCGATTGCGAAGGCACCGTGGAAAACCCGCATCGGGGTCTTGTCCTCAGTATGGGTGAGGATTCCGAATGCGTTATTGAAAATATAACAATCACAAACGGATATGATGGCAGCGGGGGCGGCGGGGTCAGCATTGATGGTATCGCCACACCTGTTTTGTCGGGGTGTGTTTTCTCGAATAACACGAGTTCTTGGGGCGGGGCTGTATATGTTAACAACGGCGCCAATCCGACATTCAATAACTGCCGCTTCACGCAGAATTCCGCTACCAACAGCGGTGGAGCGCTTCGCATTAGAAACTCAGATGCATCATTAAATTATTGTGTCTTTGACGGGAACTCCACAGACGGCAAAGGCGGCGCTCTCGAATGCCGGAGCTCCTCTCCTGATATCAGCTACTGCACATTTTTGCAAAATTCCGCAGTATCCGACGGCGGCGGCATCCACCTTTTGACATCCTCGTCACCGGTCATCACCAACACAATCATTGCATTGGGAACGGCCGGAAATGCTGTGCACTGTGCAGATACAGGTTCTGTTCCCACCTTCAGCTGTTGCGATATTTTTAGCAATGCCGGCGGTCCCGGTGCTGCGGGTTCCTGGATCGGAACAAACAACAATATCGCCCTGGAACCCCTCTTCTGCGATATGGCCGGCGGGGATTTTCAACAGTGCGCTGATTCCCCTTGCGCATCGGGCCAAAGCCCGTGCGGGATGCAGATCGGGGCTTATGATGTGGGATGCTCTTCATGCGGCGCAGGGGCCGATGTTGAGCCGATCTCACTTCCCAATAGACTCACCTTGTCCCCCTGCGCGCCCAATCCCTTCGGCACTCTTACAGAGATCACCTACTCATTGCCGGATGGCGCCGGCCTGCATCAGATGGTCCTGAGCATCTATGGTCCCTCTGGGCGTCTGGTCCGGACACTGATCAATTCCAAACGTTCTGCAGGCATTTATCATGTCTCCTGGGACGGCACAGATCAAACGGGGAAGCCGGTCGCAAATGGCGTTTATTTCTATCAATTGCGATGGAATGATAGGAGTGAAACGCGGCGGGTGCTCCTCATCAAATAATCGGCGCGTCATGCATATATGGTTCTATTGGACCGGGATCCTCTTCATTGAGGATCCCGGTCATTTTTTGGATGTCCTGGCCTGGTGCTGTTCTGTATGGTAAAATATGCTCACTGCGGATGACGTGCGTGTTAGAAAGGGTCTGGAAGCGTCGCAAGAAATAATAGGGGGGAGGCATCTGTATGAAAGTTCAGGTGGTGCACACTATCTGTGTCGCTCTTTTGATTTTTGCCATGACTTTTCCGGTCTCGGCGACTATCTACACTATCAGCCCGGATGGACTGGGTGATTATGCCACAATCCAAGAAGCCATCGATGCTGCCGCGGATGAGGATACGATATTCCTGACGGATGGCATTTTTATGGGGGAAGGGAATCGGGATATCGTCTATCTCGGAAAAGGTATCACAGTCGCTTCGCAATCCGGGAGCGCCGAATCTTGTATTCTGGACTGTGAAAGCACCGAAACCGAACCACACTGCGGGTGTCTATTCTTTGCGGAAGATTTGAGCGCTGTCCTATCAGGTATTACCATAAGAAACGGCTGGGGCGCCTTAGATGACGAGGGTGGTGGCATCAAGTGCGCCGACGGCGCCACACCCAGCATCAATTTCTGCATTTTCACTGAAAATCAGAATAGCGCGGTATTTTGTGAGAGCCAAAGCCATCCGGTCTTCACGGAGTGTCTCTTTACGCAAAATCAGGGCATTAGGGGTGGTGGGGTCTATATTCGTGGAGCCAATGGAACTTTCAATGACTGTGAGTTCATAGGAAACACCAGCACAAGTGGTGGCGGCGTCTATGGCCATGCCGCGGACCCCAGCTTTACTCGCTGTCTATTCGAAGAAAATATCGCTGAGATCGGAGGGGCCGCCGGTTTTATTTACGGCGGTGGAGGACATTTTGTCGACTGTACATTTTTGCAGAACGAGGCGCATCAAAGTAGCGCCTTGGACGGTCATGGGATGATCCATACGAGCTTTGAGGGGTGTCTGTTTCTGGGGAATTCCAATGAATCTTGGGGCATGATTTCCATGACAAAGAGCTCAGATATGAGATTCACAAATTGTACCTTTTGGGATAATGAAGCGCCCGGCGCCGTTCTCTTCTTCGAGGAGCAACAAGCATACTTGGACAATACGATCATCGCCTTCAATAGAATGGGCACGGCCGTTACCGGGGAGGGAACCGCGACGCTCAACTGCTGCGACATCTACGGGAATGAGGGAGGCGATTGGGTTGGCGGGATAGCCTGGCAATATGGCATTAATGGGAATATTTCTTCTGATCCCATCTTCTGCGATCCTGAGATAGCCGACCTCCATATCCGCGCCGATTCACACTGCGCGCCTTTCTCACCTCCAAATGAGGAATGCGACCTTATCGGCGCCTTGCCCGTCGGCTGCTATCCGCCGACAGCCACCGGATCCGCGAGTGGGATAACGACCTGGGGGCGCATCAAGGCGGTGTATCAGGAATAGGAGGCGGGACAAAGGCAGGGAGACTGTGCCGGAGGAGGGACTTGAACCCTCACGGGGGGTACCCACACGATTTTGAGTCGTGCGCGTCTGCCATTCCGCCACTCCGGCATCTCAGCTGCATATCATGGACCAGGATGGCAGGAAGATCAACCACCGAACTTCTTTTCCAGACCCTGGATCTCGCATGGGGAGGCCCACTTGACAGGGGCATCCCGACACCGTAGTGTTGCGATCTGTTGGGGCCATAGCTCAGTTGGGAGAGCGCATGACTGGCAGTCATGAGGTCAGGGGTTCGACCCCCCTTGGCTCCACCGCACCTTACAAAGAGGCCCGGCATTGACCGGGCCTCTTTGCTGTCTATCTCTTTTGAAAATCCTGAAATTATTCCAATTCCTGCCGACTCGTGATCACACGTGTGAGAAGTCCATACTCCAGAGCCTCTTGGGCTGACATCCAGAAATCACGATCGGCGTCCCGTGTGACCTGCGCGAGATCTTTCCCCGTCACCTCAACAACGACCTGATTATAGGCATCCCGAAGCTTGAGGATCTCCATCGAAGCGATCTCTAAATCAGAAGCCTGCCCAAAAGTTGCCGTCATCGGCTGGTGCAATAAGAATCGGGAATTGGGGAGTGAGAACCGCTGGTCTTTATCCGCGGCAAGCGCCACCAGAACGCCGGCACTTGCGCACAGACCAGCGACCAGCGTCCGGATCGGACATTTCACAAAGCGAATCATATCCATAATGCCGAAACCGGAATCGGCGTCCCCTCCCGGCGAGTTCACAATTATGGTGATCACCTTATCGGGATCAGCATCCTCGAGTAGGAGCAGGCCCTGGTACATCCGGCGGGCCAGTTTATCGCTAATCGGCTCACAGGCTAGGATAGTCCTGGTCTTGAGAAAGCGCTCAATCATCCGGCTTTCCTCACCTGACGCTTCAGATTCCTTGCCTTCTTCTTCTTCCATTTCCTCGTCGTCATCATCGTCATCATCATCCTCGAGCCGCGCCCAATTCTCCAACATAACTCCTTCTCCTTTCCAACTCGCCTCGATACCATCCCCATAGGGCCTACGCTTTAAACTGTCGGCGTTTCAGGGGGTGTCCTGGAGTCTCCGCTGTCCTCCCGCTGCTTCCCTTGAGCAAGAATTATGACATTTGAGAGGTCAATCAACTCAATCCCGGCCCGCTGGCTGACATCAAAGATTTTCTCTTCCCGGTAGAATTTGCCGAAACAGATGCGGCGAATGCCGGCATTGGCGATCAGTTTGAAGCAATTCCAGCAGGGGCTGGCAGTCGTGTAGATGTCCCCCCCATCTATCCGTATGCCGTTTCGAGCTGCTTGGATGATGGCATTAGCCTCTGCATGCACGGTGGCTACGCAATGACCATTCTCCATCATGTGACCCTCCTCGTCGCAGTGGGGGAGACCGCGAATGCTCCCATTGTATCCGGTCGAGAGAATCATCCGATCCCGGACGATCACGGCGCCGACCCGGTTCCGATCACAGGTCGCCCGGGTGGCAACCTGTATCGCAATCCGCATGAAGTATTCATCCCAACTAGCTCTCATATAACACCTTATGGATCTATCCCTGTTTTCACGGTGAACCTCAACTGGACCGCCTAACCGGTTAATCTACCACATTCAGCCGGTAACGGAACCAATAGAGACGCCGCCCCTGCGCCGCCCATTTCACGGCATAGTTGGTAAGGATCCAGTTCTCTTCCAGTGGATTCCAAAAGCGTCGCTCAAACGTGGGTTCTGTTCCCATGACCTCCTGAATCCGCTCCACATATCCCTCGTGATCGGATCCGATCAGAATCTCACCACCCGGTATCAGGACTCTTGCAGCCCACTCCGGAAAAGGCGGATTGAGCATCCTTCGCTTCTGTTGTCGTCTCTTGGGCCACGGATCAGGGAAATAGATATGTATCCGCTGGAGAGTCTGGCTTGGAATCCACCGTGTCAGAAGATTTCGAGCATCTGTTCTGACAAAAAGGGCATTTTTTATACCTCTTTTGGCGATTCTCTTCATCGAGCTTTGGAAATAGCGGTTCGCGATCTCTACGCCCAGAAAATTTGTTTGGGGCCATCGCATCGACGCCTCCAGAACAAAACGGCCCTTGCCCGATCCGATCTCCATCTCCACAGGATTCTCATTTGAGAAGAGCAGAGACCAGGAAAAGGGTGGCTGGTGTTTTGTAAGATCCAATAGGGGATCGGATGTCATACGCTCCAGGCGGTGGTTTTCCTCATGCATGGAAAGTATGTTGAGGTGTGTCCGGTGCAAAGGCAAGGGGCGTCATCCCGCGGCGGAAATTTTGCATTGGCTCAAGCGGCTTCAGAGAGCCTTTTGCCGAGAATCTTTAGCAATTCTGTTGTGACCTTCCTGAAATGATCCAACTTCAGTAATTGATCCTGGAGACTCCATGTATGATCCAAATCATCCATCGTCTCTTTAGGATGGCCGGTCTCGCTTTCCCAATTCTCCTTGAGTTCATCGATCTGAATCACCAAATCTTCGAGGAGAGATTGAGCTTTCAAATGATCTCCAGTTTCACCAACCAAGTGAGCCCTCTGATTTGAGAGTTCAATTCGCTTGAGTGACGTTTCGCCCGGAAATCCCCGGTCGAGGGCGACACCGAAAGCATCGATGGCGATCTTCAGGGCCTCATTATAGCTCTGGGGTATCAATGACCAGGCTTCCTTGATGGGCTTCAAATCTTCTAGGATCTTCTCGAAGGCCGAAGCCAACGGTGATACGGCCGGCAATGCGACACTTTCCGGTGTTTCCCAGCAGGGCCCCCCATAATGAAGACGATCGAGATGAAAGCGAGCGATGCGCACCGCGCAATTCCCAATCCGTGTAAAATCACGAATCTCCGGATGCGGCAGCATCTGAATGGCCAATGCCGCAACCTGAATCATAAAAGCTGAATAAAGGGTCGGATCGATGGGGTTAATACCCTTGACCAAGGCGCGAAGGGGGCCGTCTCGTTGAATCAGCTTTTTTAAAACAAGGATCTGTTTTAGCGTTCGAGCATTTGGATACTTGACCTTGTCTAATGAACGGAATGTCTGTTGGGTTTCTGTAAACCCGCAGGCAGGGCAATGAAGCACTCCCAGATCGAACGGCCGCACATTGGGAAACTGATCAGAATTCTTTGTTCCTGTCCAAATGGGGACCCACTGAAAAAGATCATTTTCTATTTTTGCCCGTCGAACGCGCCGCGGTCGAACCAGGATTTGTTCTGATGATTTGCCACAGAGAGGACATGCTACAGAAAGAATATAATAAGGCGGCGGTTGGATATTCTTATTCTTGGATGCGTTGATTGGATTTGCATTCATTCTGTCTTCCATCCTCTATGCACATGGCCCAGGCTGCGTTTTAATAATCTCCTGATTCAAGGAGTGCCCCGATAATCCTATCGGTTTAAAGGACTTGTTTCATTAGAACTGGAGTCGTATTTGTTTCGGCGCCGGTCCCATGAGGGACCGGGCCGAAAGTGCGATATGGCCTATTTCAGCTGAGGGTTTTCCGATCTTTTAATCCGGATGAGAGTATTTCCAGTGTCATCTGGGCCAAGGCCCCGAAGACTCTTGCGGTTGGGGAATCGGGATAACTGACAACGAGCGGATGTCCGGTGTCCCCACCTTCGACAATCCGGGGATCAATCGGAATCTGGGCAAGGAGGGGCACACCCAATCGTTCCGCCTCCCGCCTGCCGCCGCCGGAGCCGAAAATGGGGGTTTCCTTGAGGCAATGAGGACAGATGAAAGTACTCATATTTTCGACAAGCCCAAGGACAGGAACCTCAACCTTCCGGAACATGGTAATTCCCCGGATCGCATCGGCGAGGGCAACATCCTGGGGGGTTGATATAACGATTCCGCCATTCAGTTTCGTCTTTTGCGTAAGAGTAATCTGAATATCTCCAGTACCCGGGGGGAGATCGAGGAGCAAGAGATCGACACCGGTCCAATTAACATCGGTCATGAGCTGCTCAAGGGCCTTGCCCATCATGGGTCCGCGCCAGATCACGGCGGCGTCAGGATCCAAAAGGAGCCCGATAGACATGGCTTTGATGCCATAGACATCCAGGGGAACCAAGCGATCCCCGTCCATTTTGGGATATTGTCCCTGGATCCCCAGCATCATGGGGATACTGGGCCCGTGGATATCAGCATCGAGCAGGCCGACTTTCAAGCCCAACCGGGCGAGGGCCAAGGCGAGATTAACGCTGATGGTGCTTTTCCCGACACCGCCCTTCGCGCTGGCTACGGCAAGTTTCATGGGGATTTTCTCGAGAAGATCCTCGTTCGTAACCGGCGGGGAGGCTGGGGCTGTTTTCGCTCCGCCGGGCGGCGGCGCCATCTCAACAACATTGAATTTAAGATCATAAGAGAAATCGAGTGGATCCAATACCTTGCGGATTCTTTCTTCCAGTACAGAGGTGGTATCCGGTTTTCCGGTCACGAAATCCAGGATAATTGTAAAGCCGCCCTCAAGCGATTTTATCTCTTTGACACATCCCATGGTTACAATGTCTGTTTCGCTTTCGGGAAACTTGACGCCTTGTAGAGCCTGCAGGATACCATCTCGGTTTGTCATCTCGCGCTCCCATCTGGAAAAATGGTTTAATGCGTCGCGTATTCTTCCACGGTCAAAGTTGCGTCGGTGTGCACGAGCACCATTGCTTTAACTTTGCCCCAAACAATGCTGGTCGAGAGAGTCGTTAAAGTCTCATCACTAGGATCAAAAATATCTATAACTGTGTACGAATCATCAACCCAATAGGCAATGGCCGCCCATCCCTTCCCATTCGTACAGAGTGCAGAAAATATCCCCGGAAGCTTGCGAGTGGCCATGATACCTGCCTTTGGCGGCGTCTTCTGCCACGTACGCGGCGTGGGGACTTCGAGTACAGTGAGCTTATCATCTGATGCTAAAAGCCATTCATATGCCCTTCCTTGGGGTCCGGTTGTACACGAGCCCCGGATTTCTGATAGGACATTTGTCTTCAATAGGCCATTTCCCGCATCACCAAGTCCGAGAACCTGAATCGAGGGACTCATTGGTTTGGCCTGATCCAAAACACAAACAGCCTGTTTCATGAAGAGGACTGAATTTCGGTTGACCAGAACATCATCTATACCGCCGGGTACGGCCGGTAAGTGTAGCATCGACTCGCCGCCATAGGGAGGCATTGTGAAAAGGTAGACATCATTCCCGATCAAATTGGTGACCATGGCCATCGGTAGGAGGTCGTCCTTAGTTAGATGTGTCCATGACTTAACATTCGGGTCGATTTCGCGAAACCATGTCCCCTGCATCATTCCCATGAAGAGGTGCGGCGAATCCGCGGAAAATTCGCGTCCGGCCACCCATGTCTCATCCAGCAGCATTTCACTCAACTGAGATGTTTTTGCGCTAAGGAGCTGGGAGACCGGGGGTGATGCACCTCCGGATTTGCGTTTGACCACGACCCAAGCGCTATCATTTGCCGCCACCGCCAAAATATCATCTTTGAACTGCCAAACCGGTTCCATTATTTTCGGAGTCCAGAGCATCAGACCCTTGTCTGTAGCCACACCGACGCGGACATCGCGAAAATAGTCGGGATGGCGAACTATTGTCTGCGAGGCCATATCCCGAACCTCAGCTCCAATAGGGATGCCGGGGCGGGGCGGGAGAATTTCCGGCCGGTCGGGCTCTATAATCCAAAGTGAATCGCCGGCGGCGATAATCCCCACCGGTATTCCAGCCGCTTGAATCGCGGCATCGCCGAGTCCCACCAAAATCAAGAAGAAAAAAACGCCAGAAATGAGTCGGCAAATGACCATCTTGAGAGCCTTATGAAATGTCGACATATCCAATCTCCAAACCCTGGTCTGGTTAATGCTTAGGTCCCTGTTTCCCCGGGACAATAGAACAAAGATATACCCTGCCGGGAGCAGCGTCCAGAGGACAGCACCGAGGCGCATGTCCGCTCCAGCGATTTTCGATTTACAGGATATTTCAATTTCTGATTAAGTGAATCTTCTGAAAGGGTACTCTCTTACAGCCGGCTTATTCCGGGAACACCTTTGAATAATTGGAGTTGAATGAATTTGTCGGAAATCAAATGGAATTTATGCGAAATCATCTAGCCCGTTCCGTCTTATCATGCTATAAATGCCAAGGATGGGTTTGAAAGTCATCGACCCCTGGATTGGACGGCCCATCGTTCAGTGCTCGGGAGGGAGGCTGTGGGACCCCGGAGGTTCGCTTGGGTCCAATGTGTCGGGAGGGGACTGAGCCACGCAAGCGATCTATTGGCTTGCGCTTCATCATGACATCCCCATCTCCAGTTCAACCCATCAAAGGGATCGCGTTGTTTGAAGAACCCAGACAGCTAGCTGTCCACAATATTTTGTACGCTGGAAAGCCTGCGGCTCCCGAAAGGGAGGAGGTTGAATAATGAGCAAATCGATGCGTGATGCAGCCTTGAAATATCATGCCTTTCCTGTGCCGGGAAAGATTGAAGTCACATCAACAAAACCTTGCCTGACCCAGTGGGACTTGTCTTTAGCTTATACCCCCGGCGTCGCCGTGCCCTGTCTTGAAATCGAGAAGGATCCGGCCTTGGCGTATAAATATACAAGCCGCGCCAATCTCGTCGCCGTCGTCAGCAACGGTACGGCTGTTTTGGGATTGGGAAATATCGGCGCCCTGGCCGGAAAGCCGGTCATGGAAGGGAAGGGCGTTCTATTCAAGAGATTTGCCGATATCGACGTCTTTGATCTCGAAGTGAATACCGAGAATCCCGATGAGATTATCAAGGTCTGCAAACTTCTCGAGCCGACATTCGGCGGAATCAATCTCGAGGATATAAAAGCCCCTGAGTGTTTTTACATTGAGGAAACACTGAAGAAAGAGATGGATATCCCCGTCTTCCATGATGATCAGCATGGTACCGCGATCATCTCCGGCGCCGGCTTGCTTAATGCCCTTGAATTGGCCGGGAAAGATATTTCCAAGGTTCGGCTCGTCGTCTCCGGGGCCGGCGCCGCCGCCATCGCCTGCGCCAATCTCTATATTCGTCTCGGCGTCAAACGGGAAAATATCACACTCGTCGATTCCAAGGGTGTGGTTACCAAGGAACGTGCTGAGGGAATGAACCCATACAAAGCCGCTTTCGCGGTTTCAGGCTCGGGGCCCAAAGATCTTGCGGGCGCCATGAAGGATGCCGATGTCTTTCTCGGTCTTAGCGTTAAAGATCTTGTGTCGCCCAAAATGATCCAGTCGATGGCCGCCAAACCGATTGTATTTGCTATGGCGAATCCGGATCCAGAAATCACATATCCTGATGCCAAGAACGCCAGGCCTGACATTATTATGGCGACCGGCCGCAGTGACTATCCGAATCAGGTCAATAATGTGTTGGGATTCCCCTTTGTCTTCCGCGGCGCCCTGGATTGCTATGCCCGGTCGATCAATGAGGAGATGAAAGTGGCCGCATGCCACGCCTTGGCGAATCTGGCAAAAGAAGATGTTCCCGAGCAGGTGTGCCGCGCCTATCAGAGCCGTACTTTCCAATTCGGTCCAGACTACATCATCCCAACTCCATTTGACTATAGAGTCCTCCTGTGGGAAGCCTCCGCTGTCGCCAAGGCGGCGATGGAGACCGGCGTCGCCCAAAAACAGCTCGATCTCGATGAGTACAAGTACAAACTAGAAAGAAAACTCGGCCGCCGGTGGCAGGTTATGCAGAAAGTGGTCGTCAAGGCGAAGCGGGATCCCCGACGGATTGTCTATCCTGAGGGCACAAATCCGACAATCATTCGCGCCGCCCATCAGATGTTGGAAGAGGGAATGGTCAAGCCGGTCCTGATTGGTTCACGCCGGATGATTACTGATACGGCAAGAGAATTGGGTATCACAGAGGATCGTTGGGAAATCGTCGATCCCAGGAAGGATATGCGGAAGAGCCAATACGCGAAGGCTTATCTGAAGGCGCGACAGAGGAAGGGTATGAGTACGGCCGGCGCCGACCGGCAGATGCTGAATCCCATCATCTTCGGGACCATGATGGTCCAAGAAGGCGACGCGGATGGCATCGTGGTCGGGATCAGCGGCAATCTGGAAAGTACACTATGCCCTGCACTTGAGATCATCCCCCTCCGGACCGGCGTGAAAAAGGTTGCAGGGGTTCAGCTGGTCATGACGAAGGATCGGGTCGCCTTTTTCGCCGACACAGTTATGACGGTGGATCCGACAGCGGAAGAATTGGCTGATATCGCCTTGTTGGCCGCCTCGGTGGCGAAGGAATTTAATGAGGAGCCGATCGTGGCGATGCTGTCTTTCTCCAACTTTGGAAACTCGCGCCATCCGACCACAGAAAAGGTTCGGAGAGCCGTCGAGATTCTGAATGAGCGGAATCCGAATTTGATTGTTGATGGTGAGATTCAGGCCGACCTGGCCCTGATGCCCGACAAACTCGAGCGCTTGTATCCCTTCAGCCGCCTTGTCGGGAGCCAACCCAATGTCTTCGTTTTCCCGGATTTGAATTCCGCGAACATATCGTATAAGCTGATCCACAGTTTGACCGGGGCCGAAACAGTCGGTCCCATCATTGTAGGACCAAGCAAACCCCTGCAGATGCTGCAGCCGCAATCGGAGACGCAGGATATTCTCCATATGACGACCGTTGCTGTGGCGGAGGCGCAAGAGGTTAACAAGCATACATAAGTATTGTCGGTGATGAATGTGAGACCCCGGGCGCCGGTGAAACGGTGTCCGGGGTTTTGCTATGGTCGAAGGATTACTCTTGCCGAGTCCATCTCGCCAACTCTCTCAACGTCGGTCGCTTGCCGTACATGAGAATACCGACACGATAAATGCGAGCTGTGAACGAAACGAGAATCACTATGGTGGCCACGGTCAATATAATAGAAAGAACAACCTCATGCGCGGGCGGTGTGTAAAGATTCACCCGCATAAACATGAGAAGAGGAGTAAAGAAGGGGATGAGCGAGGTGACCGTCGCCACATTGCTGGAGGGGTCTTTAGCGACAACGGTGCCGATCATAACAGGCGTCACAAGAAGAAGTACAATCGGCCACTGAAGCTGCTGGGCTTCATGATCAGAATTGACCATTGCTCCAATGGCTGCGGCCAAACATGAGTATAGGAAATACCCCAATACAAAAAATAGAATAAAGTAAATGAATGTTGAAACCGGAACCTGGCCCATTTCGGCCCAGACCCCGGTTCGTCCTCCGGCATAAGTTGAAATGATGACGCCGAAGATCCCCCAAATCGCGTACTGAGTCATCCCAACGAGACCAACGCCGAGAATTTTCCCCCACATCATCCGATACGCTGTTGTTGTCGAAAGCATCACCTCAATGATCCGCGACCCCTTTTCTTCAATAATGCTTCTTTGAATTGTGTTTCCATAAAGAAGAATGGTGCTATAGAGGATCATAACAAAGATCCAACTGCCCATGAAATCCTGCATGAAACCGCCCTCTCTAGCGCCACCTTTCTCAATTTTATAAGTTTTCAACTCAATCGGCCGCGTCAATTCACCTATTTCTTGTGAATCAAATCCGTGTTCTTCCAGACGGGAATGAACTATAACTTCGGTGATCTCATTGCTCAGCCTGCTGATGATATCAAAATCGCCGACTTTCCGGCTGTAGATTTTTCCATAACCGCCGTCGTAGAGATTCAGCGGCAGCACCAGGCAGATATCTGTTAAATCTTCCTCCAGGGCGTAGGTGAGGTATGGTGAAAGGGAATCAACCGAAGCATCCCTATTTATAGCCCTGTCCAGCTCGAAACGCCGGCCCCCATCGTTGAGGGTGTCATTCAGCGCTTCATAGAGCATCGGGTATAACACTCTCGAAGGATCCACAACGGTGATTCTCAAGGGCGTTTGTATTTCAGAGCCGGCAAGCAAAAGGGGAATAATCATGAAGCCGGACATGAGAACCGGGCCAAGAATAGTCCCGATGAGGAATAATCGTTTCCGTACGCGACTTAGGTATTCACGGAGAAGAATGATCCAGATCTGGCGCATCATTCCACCTTTGTCATCATGGCGTCAATATCCTTTACTTGTCGAATAAAAATATCATCAAGGCTGGCCTCAGAAGTCTCAAAACGCCGAATGTCAACATGATTCACAAGTCTACGGAGAAGTTCGCCGGGCCGCACATTTTCTTTGAGCATTATTTCCGCGTAGCGGCCCTGATCATCGATGCTCAATATCCCATCCCATGGAAGGATCGTTGTGATATCTCCGTCATATTCCACCTTGACGGTAGGCGAGCCGTAGCGGGCCCGGACATCGTTTAGAGGCCCGTAGAGAACCGCCTTGCCTTTATGTATAAGAAGAATTTCGTCGCAACTTCGTTCGACCTGCTCCATCTGATGTGTCGAGAAGACAACGGTGCGGCCTTGGCGCTGAAGCTCCAGCATGATATCTTTCAGGAGCTGGCTGGCAACGGGATCGAGGCCGGAAAAAGGTTCATCAAGAATGATAAGTTCCGGGTCGTGAAGCAGCGTGCCGATAAACTGAACTTTTTGCTGCATTCCCTTTGAAAGCTCTTCAACCTTCCGTTGCGACCAGTCGCCGATATTGAATCGTTCAAGCCACTTTAATGAACGGCGCGTCGCCTCATTCGAAGTCAAACCTCTCAGCCGGGCAAGAAACACAAGATGGTCAAGGATTTTCATATCCTTATACAAACCGCGTTCTTCGGGCAGATAACCAATACGGAGTTTGCTATTTTCATTCAATGAAGAACCGAAGACGCATATCGTTCCTTGATCCGGCAATAGAATCCTCAGAATCATCCTGATCGTGGTGGTCTTTCCCGAACCATTCGGCCCCAGCAAGCCGAAGATAGTACCGGGGCGAACTCGAAATGTCAGGTGATCGACAGCCGCATAAGATCCGAATCTTTTCGTTATTTCACGGCATTCTAAAATTGCCATTCTTTCCCTCGTCACCAAGGTTATAATGCGGCATTCGACGGCCTGCTCCGACCGATGTTCGGAGTATCCAACAGAGTTTGATGGGCCGCAACTTCCGTTGGGAGTCGCCCCGTTCCTCTGATAAAGTCAGCTCAAGAACGACGGCCGGTCTTGGTTCTGCGGCAGATGCTGTGATCATTGGAGCAGGAGAGGTATTACGGATCGATGAGTTCTCAATACCCACAGTGGCCGAGCGATGGCCGGGATCCCTTCTTTGTAGCCGCGCCGCCGCAACCCCACATGCGGAACCGGTATTGGCTGCATCTTGGTCTTTTCATCGTCACGCTTGTCTCTGCGACATTTGTTGTCGCCGGATGGCCACCCAATTGGGGGATGGGCTTGCTCTATGGCATACCATTAGTCGTCATTCTCCTCTGTCATGAAATGGGGCATTATCTCATGTGCCGTCGTTACCGGGTTCCAGCGACATTGCCCTATTTTATACCTTTTCCGCTTAGTATTTTCGGTACGATGGGCGCTGTGATCCGAATGAAACAGATTACAGGACGGAAAGCTCTCTTTGATATCGGAATCGCCGGCCCTTTGGCCGGGCTCCTCATAACCTTGCCGGTCACCTATTTTGGATTGCAATTGTCGGAAGTGCGGGGAACCGGCGGTCTTCCTGATGGGGTTCTCACTCTCGGCGAACCCTTACTTTTTCAATGGTTAAGTCATCTGGCCTTGGGACCATTGCCCGCCGATGCGGACGTCGTGCTTCATCCTATGGCCTTCGCCGGGTGGGCCGGTTTCTTCGTGACATCGCTCAATCTGCTGCCCGCAGGTCAGCTTGATGGAGGGCATGTGATCCATGCCATGACTCCCAAGCTCAGTCACAAGATATCCTGGCTCACTTTGCTAGGTCTCGCCATCACCGCCTGGTTTTTCTCTGGGTGGTGGTTTGTCGTGATCCTGGTCTTTTTTATCGGCCTGCGGCATCCTCCCGTTGCCGATACTGAAGAATTGGGACAGAGCCGAATCTGGATGGGCTTTCTGGCGTTGATCATCTTTTTCCTGACCTTCACCCCCCATCCCTTCGGGAACATTCCCTAATGCCCGAGCACGGGACATTTATCCAGATCGCGCATGGGGCCGACTGGGGGGGGACGGAACGGCATCTCCTCGACCTTTCAACCAATCTCCTTCAGCGGGGTTATCCCGTTAAGATCATCCTGTCTCATGAGGGGGTGACGGCGGTGCGGGTGCGGGAGCAAAAGATCCCCCTCGAGATCATCCGACGCTCCAGAATTCCTTTGGATTACCTTTTCCGCCTCAGAGAAACGCTGAGGAGGCTTCCGCCCTCACTGGTTCATGTGCATTCGGGTCGCCTGCCGGCTCTTGCAGCTCGGGCCGCAGGCGTCAGCGCCGTCGTAGAGACACGGCATGGGCTGGGCTCGAGAAGAGCCGGGGCGGATCCTCCGGATTCGCGAGAGGGGATAAGGGAGATTGTCGGCGGATCCTGGATTGACGCGATCATCACTGTCTGCAGGACGGATAGGGACTACCTGGCCGCATTCCGGGGAGAGAAAGCGAACCGGGTCTTCCATATCCCCAACGGGGTTGCGCGGGATGAGTTTCCATTGAAAAGATGCCTTTCAAAGCCTGTTTGCAGCCCCGGGAACGAAAGAGCGCCTCTTTGTATCGGCTATCTGGGACGCCTCTCCGAGGAGAAGGGACTCCTTCATCTCCTGCAGGCCCTTTCTGAGCATTCCCGACCCTTTCATCTCGAAATCGCCGGAACCGGCCCCCTCGAGAAGGAGCTACGAGCCGTAACGCAAAGTCTGGATCTCACATCACGTGTTCGATTCATTGGATTCTTGGACTCGATAGGCCGATACATTTCAGGCTGGGATCTTGTGGCGCTCCCCTCAATCTGGGAAGGTCTACCGTATGCGGCACTCGAGGCCTTGGGCTGGGGGAGACCGCTTTTGGCGACGCGTGTCGGAGGGTTGCCGGATCTCATCAGAGAGGGAGAGTGGGGATGGCTCGCGGCCCCTGGTGACGCATCTTCGTTGGGCCGGGCATTGGCCAGAATACCTTGGGATAGGAATCATCTGCGGAAGATGGGGGAGAAGGGTCGCCAGTATCTGTCCCTCCATTTCTCACTCGACCAGATGGTGGATAGAATCCTGGACATCTACAAAGAGGTGATGCGATGACCGAGCCACGAGCGCTGGGCTTAGAACCCGATAGGGAATGGCCTATTAAGCTCTCCGTCATCATGCCGGCGTACAACGAAGAATCAACAATCGAAGAGATTCTCAGCCGCGTGAAGGCCGTTCCCATCCCAAAGGAGATCCTTGTTGTGGATGATGCGTCGGTCGATGGCACCGTGGATCTTGTTGAATCGCTGAATGATCCGGAAATTCGCCTCTTTCGCCATGATGTCAATCAGGGCAAAGGCGCCGCTATCCGAACCGCCATACCCCATTGCACGGGTGATATCATTGTCATTCAGGATGCTGATTTGGAGTACTGCCCGGAGGAATTCCCGAATCTCATCCGCCCGATCGTCGATGGGCTGGCGGATGTCGTTTACGGCTCTCGCTTTCTTGGAGGCCCCCACCGTGTGCATCTTTTCTGGCACTGGGTGGGCAATCAACTCCTGACACTCTTCAGCAATATGATGACGAACATCAATCTTAGCGACATGGAGACATGTTATAAAGCCTTCCGAACCGAAATATTGAAGAGCCTGACCCTCAGATCGAACCGTTTTGGCTTTGAGCCGGAGGTAACGGCAAAAGTGAGCCGGCTGGGATGCAGAATCTATGAAACGCCGATTTCCTATCATGGCAGGGGGTATTCCGATGGAAAGAAAATCGGCTGGAGGGATGGATTCGTGGCATTCTGGACGATCATCAAGTACAGATTCACCGATTAGCCATGTAATATCCGATATTATTGAGGGAAATTGGGGTAACTACGCGGCCCACGATACCCAAACCACTTGAATATCCACTTCATTGTGTATCCACTTCATTGCTGACAAATCTGTCACAATCTATTGACAGATTCCCCCAAATTTCATAAGATATCTGTGCAGTCATTCGCATATCAGATCCCTTTTTGAAAAGAGGCGCGTGCCTGAACGCGGGCACTGGGCGGGGAGGAATTTATGGGAGATCAACGGCCCAATTCAGGACCGATGCCAGAACCCATTCGGGACCCAATGAAGGAAAATGAACGCCCTCTGGAAAAGAAGAATCCCGCCCCCAAGGAAGGAACGAGTCGCCTCGAAAGGGAGTGGCTTACCGATCCATCCCCAACTGAAATCCGTCATGCATCCCACGATTTAAATGTTAAACAAACCGAATCAACTGAAGCGGGATCTTCTTCTCGAGAAAAAAGACTGGAAAAGCTTCTCTCTATTACCGGCCGCATCTCACAAGTTTTGGAACTCACACCGCTGCTCGATCAGATACTGGATGCCGTTCTAGAGATATCGAATTGCCAACAAGGTATATTGCTGTTAGCCAATTCCGACGGCCGGTTGGAATTTGTAGCGGGCCGCGATAGGAACCACAAAAACTTGACGTCGGACGGAGTCCAAATTTCTCATTCTCTGGCCACTCAAGCCTTCGATACAAGCCGCCCTGTTTGGGAAGACAATCTCCAGAAGGGCGGAAGGATTGACTACAAGCCGGGTGAGAGTATCTCGCGTTTATCACTCGAAACTGTCATTTGTGTGCCCCTGGTCGGACCGCATGGGACAGTGGGAGTCCTTTATCTCGATAGTCAACTGCCCGGCCAGCTCGAAAAAAATGAGGACTTGTCACTGCTGAAATCCTTTGCTTCACAGGCAACCATTGCCATTGAAAATGCAAGGCTCCACAGCCAGACGGCAACCCAGCGCGATTCACTCGCACTTGAGAATTCGGTACTCCGTCGCGAAGTCGAGCAAATCTGTACCTTTGACAATATCATCGGGCAGAGTGCTCCGATGAAACAATTATTCCATGTTATGGAGCGTGTTTTAGAGGTTTCGACCCCCGTCTTAATCATTGGTGACACGGGGACCGGTAAGGAACTTATTGCAAAGGCGCTTCATTACCATGGATCCAGGGCCGGCGGACCATTTGTTCCGGCGAACTGCGGCGCCATGAGTGACACCCTAATGTGGAGCACTCTCTTTGGTCATCGCAGAGGTTCTTTTACAGGAGCGATTGAAGATAAGGCGGGGTTGTTCGAATTGGCAAATCAGGGAAGCCTGTTTCTTGATGAAATCGGCGAACTGCCATTGAGCATACAGGCGGCATTGCTGCGGGCGCTGCAGGACGGTGTTATTACACGTCTCGGGGAGGAGCAGCGCCCGCGGAAGGTTGATACTCGTCTACTCTATGCAACGCATCGCAATTTGGAGGATATGGTAGCGCAAGGAAAGTTCAGAGAAGATCTCTATTACCGTCTTAATGTTATCAAGTTGACCGTTCCCCCGCTTCGCGAAAGGGGAGAGGATCTTCGACTCCTTTGTGAAAATATCCATCAGAGATTGTCCATATCGATGAAGCGGCAAATCGGTCCGATTCCGCCGGAAACTTATCGGCTGCTCTATTCCTACGCCTGGCCGGGCAACGTGCGGGAATTGGAGAATAAGCTCGAGAGGGCTGCTTTGCTGGCGGATCCTGGTAGTCCCCTCGGCCCCCACCTTTTCCCCGAACTGAAGGGGTCCCTGGCGAGTACCGTGGGGGATTATCAAGGAGAGACCCTGCGCGAGAAACTAGAGAGCGCAGAAAGAGGTATCCTGGAAGATGAACTCTCAAAGGTCGAATGGAACATCTCGAATTGCGCCCGTCATCTCCGATGCACACGGCAACATCTGCATAATCGAATTAGAAAGCTAAAGATAAACCGCCCACGATAGATCCGGATGTGTAACTGTCATTGATATGTGACAACATTTTCTATAGATCGGAAGCGACTCTCAAGCCCGTTCAACAAAGATAAGTCTAATAGGCTGATATAGAATACGTTAGCCGGATGCATTCGTCATTTCTTGGCGTCAACGCTGCCGCCACAGTAAATTTCCAACAACTTGATTATATGTCAACTGAAAACATCTTGGGATATAAGTCGTTATGGGGCTACAAGGAAATAGTGTCTATATATAGAGACACCATCATTATTTTCCAAAATTGAACCAATAATTTCATCCTCCCCTAATGTATTGAATATCAGGGCGATACAGCTATTTTGCGAATCGCAATGCATTATGCAATTCTGGCATGCATTCTGCATTTCTATTAAATCGAGAGCGGGTTCAGGTTAAGAACTCCTCACATCACCCGGACTCGAATCCGGAATGGCGGAGAAGAACTCAGATCAAAAAGGAGATTTAACCATGTTATTTCACATTGATGTCCCGATCCTCATCAGCCTTCTGACAGCTATCTACTTCGGTCGCGCGGGATGGACTTCCTAAGTCGCCGATGCCAAGGCTGGTCAAGGTAAAATAACTCCCGGAGTCGAGAACGGTCACAAAGCCAAGTCGATTTCGGGAGTTTTTATGTCCTTCTAGCGAAGAGGCCGTCAAAAAGAGACGACAAAGAGAGTATTACGGGTGACAACTTGTAATGTGTTATTATTTAGCACGTTAGAGAATATTCCCAAAATACGTAAATAAATAGAGACAGTCCATTCATCCTTCCAGAATTCCGCTCAATCGAGACATATTCATAACTTGTTATAGGACAACAGGATCTGAATATTTATTATCCATCATGCAAATTGCAATTCCGGCATGCATTCTGCAATTCTATTAGATCGAGAGTGGGTTCGGGTCGAGAACTCCTCTCACTTACCGGACTCAGGTCCGGTGAAGCGAAGCGGTAAACGAGAATTGAGGAGGGAGGTTTGACCATGTTTCTACAGATTGATGTCACGATCCTACTGGGTCTGCTGATGGCAATGTACTTTGGTCGCGCCGGCTGGTAAGCCAATCAACCAGATGGCTGGCCAAGGTATCACCGCTCCCGGAATCGCAAGAAACGCACCAGCTATCACGCGATTCCGGGAGCTTTTCATATCATGGCGGAGACAAGTGTCATCCCACCTCTGATCTTCTCGAGTTCTGCAGGTCAATAGGTCCCTCTGCGGGCTTAATGCCCCAGAGGGATCTATTTCGACCAATCTCCATATCTTCTTTAATTTATTCAAGATAGCGCCTCACTTCCTTAAAGCGCATGGGGCAATGACCCCAAAGTCGGGGATACGCCCAGACTGGAATTCTAAGGACTCCTGCATCTATCAAGATGAACAAGTTTCCTAACACCTTGTCATTATTAAGGATAACAAGTCTGGATTTTGATAGAAAATTAATTTAGACAGTGTCGCCACTTGTGGCACCCTCCCTGCATTTAGAAGGGCCAGTTGCTGCCAAATAGGGAGGTCAAAGATGAACAAGAACGCAAGAAAGCTGGCCGAGCGGATCACCAAGTTTGCCTCACTACTCGCCTTGAGCGCCTTTGTCGTTCTATTTGTAGTGGGATGTGGCCAAAGCAGTATTACCTCTCCTGAGCCGGAGATGGGTTCATCGCAAAAGTCCTGGTCCGATCCCGGTTGCTCGGGCTCTGACGCCTCCTATGAGGAAGAGCCTCTGGACTTTGGAAAGGATAGAGGTGACGTTCAGGATTAAATAAGTTTCCCTTCCCCAAACCGCTCCTCCATGGCAAACCCCCGACCCCCGGAGTCCTCCCCCTCCGGGGGTCCCTCTTTTTTGAAATTCAGTCAAGGTATCGTTCGGCTTTGGATTGCTTATCAGCTCTTGATAAGATGCTGCCTGAGATGGCACTAAGAACGATGAGGAAGTTCACGACCATTGGGAAGGATGTCGATCGGAGTCGATGACAGAATCTCTGCTAAAGGTGCCGCGATACTCGATTCTGCGCCATGTGGGTTCCGGCGCCCATGCCGATGTTTTTCAGGCACGGGACCGGATCTCGGAGAAGATGGCGGCGCTGAAACTTCTGCGGCGCGACCGGTTCGGGACGCCGGAAGAAGATATCCTACAGCGGGAATATGAGCTTCTCCTGGATCTTCAGGAGCCGGCGCTGCCGGAAGTCTATGCCTTTCGGAGAAATGTCGACCTCCGGCCGGTCATCATCATGGAATGGATTGATGGAGAAAGCTTGGATCAAAAGAGCGAACCCCTTCCCTGGAATGAAACAACGCTCAATGCCCTCTACTCCCTGACCTCCGCCGTCTCGGCTCTGCACCGGCGGGGTTGGTCGCACCTCGATCTCAAACCGGCTAATATTGTCATCTCTTCTCAAAAGAGGGAAGAGACGGGGCGCACCCCTCTTCGCATTCTCGATGCCGGCCTCATGGCCTCGACAGGTCATTCGATTGAGCCCAGAGGCACCCCCGGCTATATCGCTCCCGAAATATTGAAAAGGGAAGGGTGGGATGAGCGGGCCGATCTCTTCTCTCTTGGAGGGATCTTCTATCAACTTCTGACGGGCCGGCCGGCCTTCGCCGGACCGGCGCTGGATGAGGTGATTGATCAAACACTTCGAGGAGCCTTTACCCCCCTTGAAATTTGTGAGCCGAGTCTCCCGCCCCCGCTCTGCCAGCTTGTCAACGGCCTACTGGATCCGGATCCTAAAAAACGACCTGGAAATGGGGCCGATGTTATCAATGTCTTGGAACGGCTTTCCGTTCTGGAGGGCTTGGATCCTCCCACCATTGTGCCGAATAGCTGGCAGCGCGAAAACGCCTTGCCCTGGCCGCCGATTCCCAGGCCCGAGACTCAAGAGATCGTCGATTCTCTGTCATCTGAGACAAAGGCATTGTTAAAAATCCTGCCCGTGACGGTGTCATCCGGATTGGGACGAGAGTCCTTCGCCCGTAATTTGGCCGACATCCTATCCATGGCCGGCTTTAACGCTTCTCTGCTGATGGGAGCCCAAGGACACTTTGCCTCTGCCAAAGAAGCCGACACAGCTCTCTGCGCCTTCTTTTCTCCCGCCGATTTGGGCGGCATCTCAGAACAGAGGAATCGCAAACAGTCACTGAATGGTTTTCTTTGGAATGAGTCACCGATTCTTGTTTGGGATTTGGGAACCACCCCTCCCGGCTGGCTCAATAAATGGCTCAATGATCTCGCTCTGGAACTGACATCCATCTCGGCGCATTCCGAGAAGGGGAGAGGCACTCCCAGCCTGGTTCTTCTATGCAGCCATATTGAGACGCCGGATATCCCACTTCGAACCGCTGACATCCAATCCTTTTCTCTCGCCCCTCTATCCCCTGAAGCGCTGAGGTCATATACGGCGAGACACCTCTCTTCAGAACAGGATATTGAGAAGATCGTCAAACAATCTCAGGGCTATCCTGAAATTCTGGGTGGTCTTCTTGAAGCGAAGCGGCGGCACCAAACCACCATTACCGGTCTTTCAGACGACAAGATCGAAAGCCCCCTCAGCATTTTGCATGGCCTACTGGCCGCCCGAACAAGGATACTCTCTGATTCCTCAAGGAGAGCCCTCTCGATGCTTGAAATGGCTGGAATTCCATTGACCCTCGATCTTTGGGAGGAGTTATGTGAGGGGGGAAATCTGGATCTGCGGAGCATTTCAATCGAATTGCAAAATTTGGGTCTCATCGGATGCTCTTTGAAGGGCTGGGAGACGCATTATGCCGATCTCATCGATCAGGGACGCTATCTTATCCGCTCTCCACGGAAAGAGGATCACATACGCATGGCATCCGTCCTAAAAAAGTTACAGAAGACGGATCAGGTTGAATATTGGAAGCCGATCATCGGTCATCTCCTGGCCGGGAAGGCCGCGGAAACGCCGAGAATGGGATTGGCGATGGCCATGCGGCTCTATCGAATGGGCAGGGAGGATGAAGCGCTGCACATCCTGAGGCGAATAGACGCAGATCTTGATCAGAGGGATCTGTCACGTCACTTATGGACACAAAGACTTCACTATAGGATCTCATGGGAAGTAGGGCCGCAAGGCAGGCAGTTAGAAACAATATCGAATCTATCATTAAAGGATCCGATTGTTATTTCATTAAACTCCAGGGGGCTATCGGCGGAGGGGAGAACACAAGAAGCTTGGAATCAGCTGGCGGAGTACTCCTGTGATGAATATCCAGCTCCATTAAGAGCCTTCGTCCTGTGTGCGAAAGCTCTGGTTTCTTATTATGTCATGAGTTCAAGAGCCTTCTGCGATGAAGCCCTGAAGGCCCTTGAATCTTTTCCACCCAAGGGGATGGACGATCTCCGCGCACTGCTGTTACAGAGGATTGTCCAATCCGCTCTCTGGGATGGTGACGAGACATTGGCGACGGAATCGCTGGAGCAACTGAAATCCTTTAAATCCACATCCTACAAAAACCATGTTATACATACCATAAAAATTGCAACCGGCTATTACAACTATCACCATAATAATCTCGAGGAAGCATGGAAAGCCGCCTCGCAAGCGACAGAATCGGCCAGGCGTACCGGTCGAGTGGATCGGTTGACGGTTGCCCTATCAAATCAAGCAAATATTGCGGCTCAAAGTGGGAAATGGGAGGAGGCGGTTAAAGCCAACAGGGAGTATCTGGCATTTGCACGCACCCTCAATCATATTGGCAAGCAAATTAATGCGCTCCGCAATTTATCTTTAAATAGACAAATTCAAGCTCTCTACGATTTGGCCATTGAGATGGGGGCGGAGGCCGTTGACTTAGCCAGGAAAACAAGTGACCGGGAAAGAAAGGTCGCCGTCCTTCCCGTGCTGGCCTCAGCCCTTGTTTTGGTTGGCCGCCGGAGCGAGGCCCATGCAGCGGCGACTGAGGCCCTGACGCTCCTCAAAGAAACAGACTATGATTTTGATCGAGCCATTGCGTTCGATGCCGCAGCCCGCGCCTCACTCGACCTCAAAGATGACGACCGGGAGATTGAGCCTGAACTTATGTTAAAGGCGTATGAAACCTTTGAAAAGGCGGGGATGTCTGATGTCGCAGCGGAGGTTGCATTGGAAATGGCTTGGGAGGAACTCCGGCTTGAGAACAATGCAGAGGCCCGAATCTGGATGGATCGTGCCGCCGATTTCCCACGCGACAAGGTCCCCCGGGTTGATATCTGGAAGGGTCTTGTCCTGGCGCGCTGGATGTCGACGACAGACCGATGGGATACTCAAGAAGGCCAAATGATTTGGAGTGATTTAAAGCGAATGATGACAGCAGCCAGAACATTGGGTTTCTATGAGCTCCTCTGGCGGCTGGAGTATGTCTCGGCGCACGCACGACTGACCCGGGGGGATCGTCCCACCGCCCTCAATGAACTGCGACAGGCCCAAAGAACTTTTAATCGAATCGTGGAGGGATTGAAGGTCCCCCAGAACCGTCAGGGCTACCTGACCCGGCCCGATCAAAGAAGGTTTACGCAGTTGATCAAGACGCTGGGGCTCTAGGGCGAAAGGAAAATCAATCCGCCCATCGCCATATCCGCCTATTTCGCCGTTAGTTATAATTCCCAACTCCCGATCAAGACCTCTGCTTCCGCGGTCGATCACTATAGAGAGATGTGCCTTATTGTGGGGGACATGGCTCGGTTTGCGGCAGAGTGGTCGAAAGCTTGGGAGATTAGGAAGCGTCGTGGCACGAATTGATTCCATCTTCAAACTTGTCAATGAACAAGGTGCCTCCGATCTTCATGTCGGTGCGGGGAGCCAGCCCCGTCTGCGCGTCTATGGCGAAATTCATCCCATTGACAGTCCTCCCATGGATGACAACCAAGTTCGTGAGTTGGTTTATGAAATCCTAACTTCCGAACAAACAAAATTATTCGAGAAGGATCATGACCTCGATTTTGCCTATGAAGTTCCAGGACTTCTCCGCGTGCGCGCCAATATCTTCGAGGATATTCGTGGAATGAACGGCGCTTTCCGGATTCTCCCGAATCGCGTTTTTACAATGGATGAACTCGAACTACCTCGCCAGCTCTCATACCTGTTAAAATTCCAAAGGGGTCTCATTGTTGTCACGGGTCCACCGGGAACAGGCAAATCAACAACGCAGGCGGCCTTACTTGATCATATAAATCGTACACAGCGCCGCCATATCATCACCATCGAAGATCCCGTGGAGTATGTGCATACCAGCAATCTGTCTTTGGTGCATCAGCGGGAAGTAGGCCGCCATACGAGCACTTTCTCTTCAGCCCTTCGTGCGGCGCTGAGAGAAGATCCGAATATCATACTTGTTGGCGAGATGAGGGATCCAGAGACCGTTGCGCTCGCCATTACAGCCGCAGAAACGGGGCAATTGGTCCTTGGGACGCTGCACACGTCGAGTGCGCCTCAAACCGTCGACCGCATTCTGGACACTTTCCCGGCTAATCGCCAGGATCAGGTGCGGGCCATGCTGGCGGAGAGCCTGCGCGGCGTCATTGCACAAAAACTTCTGCCGCGTTCCGACAAGGATGGGATGGTCGCTGCTGTTGAGGTCCTCATCGGCAATCGCGCTGTTTCAAATCTCATTCGCGAGAAGAAGACGCACCAACTTGAGGGAACATTGCAAGCCGGCCGCAAAAGCGGAATGCAGACTATGCTCATGGCTGTCGAGGAACTCCTGCAGGCGAAGAAGATTTCACCGGAGACAGCCGCCCTGAATGGCGTCATGAATACGATTACCCGCTCACAAAGGCCCGCCGCATGAAAGAGACTCGGGACGGAACAGACGCCTTGGCGCCCGATCTGCAAGGACGGTTGGACACCATCAGTCTTTTTGATGTTTGCCAATTCCTCATGATCAACAGGCGAACTGGGGCTCTGGCGACGAAATCTCGTGGAGAACGATATAAAATCACATTTCTGGAAGGCCAGATCCAGGAAGCCGTCGGCCCATCACTCAAACAAGGTCTTGAGGCGTTGCATAGCGTCTTAGCCCTCCGAATCGGGGAGTTCAGCTTTCAAACGTGTCCTGTTCCTCCTGTCGATACCTTTCAGGAATCGACCGATTCGCTGCTCTTGGATGCTATCCGGCTTATGGATGAGAGAGGGGAGGGGCAAGAGTCCGGTCCAACGGAACTGGAAGATCGGCAGAAAAGGGCTGAAGAGCTGGCCCATCTCCTGGGAAGGCACGATGCCGGTCAGAGTTTGCAGGAACGGACGGAGCCCCTTGAAGAATGGATTAAAATTCTGCATCAATGGGGCGCTCGGCTTCATGTCGATCCACGGGGAGAAGTTTGGCTGGAATCACCGGTGTCTAATACCCACAAATACAACCACGATTTGGAATTCCGTGAAAAGATGCTGGAGCGCCTCCTCGGCCCACGGAAGGATCGCTTGCTGGAAGGGCTGGCCGGTTTGGTAGAAACCGAATTGGGCGATCTCTGGTGGAATCGATCAGGCAAGGGTTCCGCGCTGCTATCACTGGGATTTGTACAACAATCATATCCTCCACTGGCTGAACTGGGCCTTTCCTTTTCGGATCTCGAAAATCCTGATTCAGACCTCATCTGTATCAAATCCTCCACGAGACTCGGGACGTCCCGGATCGTGGGATCCCTTTTCCAGGATGCCGAAGCCTTTGGGACTCACGCCGGAGCCCTCCTCTCGCCTTGGGCCACGGCCAGACCCGAGTCGAGAAAGGGTCCGACACTCTGGGTTCCGGGGGCGGACACGAACAGCCTTGATGCGATGTTGAAACAAGGAGCAGCCTTTGATGACCCGGTCTTGGCGATTGAGCCGCCATTAAGTCCCTCCATCGAACGCTTAAAACAACTTACCACCTCGGGTTGGAGGATCCTGCTCGGCCGGGCGGAATCCTGCGGATCAAATAATTATGATGACTTGGGATCCACCGTGACTCATTGGGTTTTTAAATCTCTGGCATCGCAACCACTCCAATATAACTTGGTGACACCTTCGCAGGCGGCCTGACGGGGCTTGGGGCCACCCACTCCTCAGACTCATCACGAGGCTTGCCGCGCTGCGTCCCTTGATTCATCATCTAATATCCTATTGATTTTGATTCTGAGCTCGGCCAAGAGGAAGCCATGATGAGATCAGCGATCCTGCATGCCGATACTATTCATCGATCGGTCGACGGGGGCTGGAATATCCTCGAGACAACGCCACAAGCTCATATCGACCGGCCGCGGTTGCTCTCCTCAGGCGTACAATGCGTAGGCTTGAGTCTCTGGACCGATCCCGTGGATCCCGCCCCGGAGCGCTGCCGCAGACTTATCCGCCAAACCGAAAAACTTCTTCAAGAGGCTCCCGAACAGTTCTGCTGTCTAACCGATAAAAGCCGACTTGAAAATCTGGGGGATAAAGTAGGGCTGCTCGTCGTCATCGAAGGAGCTCATGCCATCGCCGATTCTCTCGAGGTCATGGCGGAATTCGTCCAGTTCGGCGTCCGTTCATTGACTTTGACGTGGAATAATGCCAATTCCCTTGCCGATACATGCAGTGAAATCCGAACGCCATCAGGATTAACGGCCCTCGGCCGGGAGTTTGTCACCGCTCTAGAGGAGTGGGGGTGTATTATCGATCTCGCCCATGCCTCTCAAGAGACATTCTGGCAGACATTGTCAATGGCGCCGGACCGGGTTTGGGTGAGTCATACCGCTTGTACCTCTTTGGCTGATCATCCCCGGAATTTGACGGATGAACAAATAGCGGCCATCGCGCAGGCCGACGGTGTCATCGGTGTCATCTTCTGCCCGGAGTTTTTGGACCCAACCGCCCCGGATTCAGTGACCCTCGATACCGTCGCGGATCATCTCGAACATATGATCAAAATCGGTGGAAGAGGATGTGCGGCGATTGGAACTGATTTCGACGGTATTACCCATCTCCCCAAAGGGATGAAAGGGGTTGAAGATCTTCCTCTCCTGATCCAGCGACTCAGAGACCGCGGTTGGCAAGAGGCGGATATTGAAGCGGTCGGCTGGGAAAATGCTTATCGAGTCATTCATCGGGCCCTGCCCGTCTCCTCAGATTGAGGTCTGAAAGAAATGAAGATGCAGAGAAAAAGAAAGAGGTCGCACCGCAAGAATCCTGTCGGCCGGTGGCTGCAACATCAGGTTGATGTCGAACCGATCGACCGGATTTACGTCAACCGCTCACTCAGAATGGATTCCATCGCCGCTGTCGGTTTTGATATGGATCACACCCTGGCTATTTACAAATCCAAACCTTTCGAGACGCTAGCCTTTGAGAAGGCACAACAGAAGTTGATGGTGAAATGGGGTTATCCAAAATCCGTCGAAGATCTGAAATACGACAAGGATTTCGTAATCCGAGGACTCGTGGTTGACAAGCGCTTGGGAAACATCCTTAAAATGGACAAGCACCGCTATGTCTCAATCGCATCTCATGGAACAAGGCCGCTATCCGATGAAGTGAGAAAGCAGATCTACTCAAATCGGCGTATTCGCCTATCCAGTGGAAATTACTCTGTTATCGACACGCTCTTCTCACTCCCCGAAATCAGTCTCTACGCGCAGATGGTCGACCTGATCGATAAGATAGCAGAGGGAGAAAAGGGACAGAGAGGCCGTAAGGAATATCGAAGATTGTACGAGCATGTCCGGGATTGCGTCGATGAGGCGCATGCCGATGACTCAATTAAAAAGGTCATTATAAAAAATCCGCTGCAATACACCGACATTGACCCAGATCTTCCTCAAACGCTCCAACAGATTCGGGCTCACAGAAAGCGTTTGTTTCTTCTGACGAATTCCGAACCGATCTATACCGACGTTATCATGTCAAAGCTGCTCTCCAACAAACTCCGCCGGTTGCCGCATTGGACCGATTATTTTGACGCCGTCGTTTTGCAGGCGGGGAAACCTGATTTCTTCACGCACCGGCTCGCCTTCCAGCCGGTCAACGATATCAAGAACCGGGTCCCCATAAAGAACCGGAGAAGAATCTTCATTGGCGGATCGGTTCAGGAGTTGCAAAAATTCCTCAAAGTCCGGGGCGATCAAGTTCTCTATTTCGGCGACCACACTTATGGAGACATTCTCAGTTCCAAACACTCCAGCGGATGGAGGACCGCCATGATCATCCAGGACCTTGAGGAGGGGCTGGCAAAGGTAGAGCAAACGACTTCCATGCGGAAAAAACTCCTTTCACTGGAACGAAGGAAAGACCGGCTTGTCGGATGGAGGGATTTCCTGGAGCGCTCAAAGGAGGGTCAGCTGGGACGGAAGCTGGCTGAAGCCATTTTATCCCGGCTTAATATCTCCACCCAAGAAAAACGGGGCGGCCTCGAATACCACCTTGGCGTCCTCCAAAAGGAGATACTTTCTTTGGAAGAGCAAATCGAAGGTCTGGAATCCGATCTTCACATGGCTTTCAATCCTCATTGGGGCCCGATATTCAAGGCGGGCCGCGAAAACTCGCATTTTGGAGCGCAAGTTCACAGCTTCGCTTGCATTTATACAAGCCGGGTGAGTAATTTTCTCAACTATCCGGTAAATAAGTACTTTGAGGCGCCGCATGAGTATTTGCCTCATGAGCAGTAGATTGAGCTGGGATTAAGGAGGATTGGGATGCCGCCCATTACCCCGAAAACCTTCCGGGGCACTCGTGATTTCCTTCCTGAGGTAATGGTGGCCCGAAGCGATCTGATCGATCGGATCCGGGGAACGTTCGAGCTCTATGGATTCTCGCCACTGGAAACGCCGGCCATCGAATATATGGAGACCCTCGCGGGGAAATATGGCGATGAGGGGGAGAAACTCCTCTATAAGCTGGCTTATAAGGGGGGAGACGTCCTCGCCCTGCGATATGATCTCACGATTCCCCTGGCGCGCGTGGCGGCGCAAAATCCCAATCTGCCCAAGCCTTTCAAGCGTTACCAGATTCAACCGGTCTGGCGTGCCGACCGGCCTCAAATCAAGCAGGGCCGTTTTCGCGAATTCTACCAGTGTGATGTCGATATCGTCGGCAGTGACAGCCTGGCCGCTGATGCGGAAATCCTTGCCATGACGGTTGAGACGCTCACTCGGCTCGATATCGGCCCCTTTACCGTGCGTATTAATCACAGAGAGCTTCTGGCAGCGATCATCCGGGCTGCCGGGATACCCGATGACGCCCTTATGACGGCTTCTCGATGTCTGGATAAATGGGATAAAATCGGCGCCGGCGGCGTTCGAGCAGAGATGGAAAACGAGGGATTTGATGCCGCGGTGATCCAGCGACTGCTGGCCTCCGTTGATGAAGATCCGAAGGAATCTTCGCTGGCTCGTATGGGTAAGCTCGAGTCGACTGTCAGAAAATTCGGCGGGTCGGAAGGGCTGGAGAAAATGAAAGAGATTTTCCAGCTGCTGGAAGCGCTGGGTGTGGACGAAAAGAGAATCGCCTTTTGGCCTTCATTAGCGCGCGGGCTCGATTATTATACAGGACCCATATTTGAAACCTTCCATGACGATCTGCCGCACATGGGGAGCCTTACCGGCGGCGGCCGCTATGACAATTTGATTGGAATATTCCTTGGCGAACAGATCCCGGCGACGGGCACGACCATTGGGATCGACAGGATTCTCGCCGCGCTTCAACAAACGAACCGGCTCCAGATGGCCCCCTCCAAGACACAGGTCTTTGTCGCTGTTTTTGATGAGGACTCAATGCGGAGCGCCTGCAGGCTTGCCGGTCTCGTTCGGCGCCAGGGCTTCCGAACTGAGATTGCCTATGGAGCGCAGAAGTTAAAAAGGCAATTTGCCAGGGCCGACCGCCAGGGAATTCCTGTCGTCCTTATACAAGGTCCGGATGAGCAAAAAGAGAAGGTTGTTTCGGTGAAGCGGCTCGAATCCGGCGATCAGGTTAAAATCGCAGAAATCGATTTAGTGAAATATCTCAAAGAGATCCTGGAATAAAGGCTGATAGAGTTCTTCAGCACGTGCGACCTGCTGAATCACATTGAACTCCCGCTCGATATGCCGGCGTCCCGCCTGTCCGAGAGCAGCCCAGGATTCCTGATCCGCCAACAATCGCTGGAGGCAAACCGTCAATCCATCGACATCTTTTTCATCAAACAGATAACCGGTGACACCATCTTTAACAATTTCTGGGATATCGCAGTGGGTCGACGCTACCGCAGGCAAGCCGGAAGCCTGCGCCTCGATTAAAGCCACCGGCGCGCCGCCCTCCGTATCCCCATCCGATGCGGTGACACTTGGGGAGAGGAAAAGGTCGGCCTCGGCGAGAGCCTGCAAATGTTCCGTATAGGAGAGATAACCCTCAAAAGAGACCCGCTCTTCAAGACCAAGGCTGCGGGACTGCTCGGTTAACTGCTCGCGCAACGGGCCGTCGCCTAGAATCCGTAGCACCCAGGGTGTCGTCTCAAGACATCGCCCGAGGGCGCTTAGGGCATAGGTCACACCTTTCTTCTCTCTCAAGCTGCAACTGATGAGGATGCGGACCGGACCCTCATGAGGTTTCCGTTCATGGAAGGGGATTCTGTCCAGATCAACACCAAGATGAACGACGCGGATTTTATCCGCCGGACACCCGAGCGACAGGAGGCTTTTCCCGAGCATGGGACCTTCAACAAGGTAAAGAGAGGCGATCTTGAAGAGCCGCCGATAGAGCCAGCGCCAGTAGGGGCTGCGGGGCAGAGCTGAGACATCGCGGCCGTAGAATGAAGCGACGAGGGGAAGGCCGGCGGCTTGGGCCACCGGTGCGATACGAGCCGCCTCCCATCCGGTATGGGCATGGAGCAGACGGATCTTCTCGTTCTGGATCAATTCCAGATAAGGCCGGCTCGAGTATGATCCCATCCAGCGCTGGAAGCGCCCCAGCATCCTCTCAGCAGAGGAGATTCTATCTGTTACCCTATGGACAGGCTTGAAGGGAAAAGCCTCGGGGTGCTCGAGGCTCTGTGTCAACACGACGGGCCGGGTCGTTTGAGCGTGCCGGAGCTGTCCATGGACCCAACTCCCAGTGGGGAAAAGATATGGGGAGACGCAATGGCCAATCGTGGGTTTCCGATGTGCTGTCACGCAACACTCTCCATAAGTTTGCGACCGATTAGCACAGAATGACGGTGCCGAACCCATAGGTCCAGGGCTATGATGGGTCTACATAAGAGATTCAATCGCCCCTTCGTTGACATAGGGCGTGGTGAATGATAGTTTTCCGGCGGTGCCCAGAAGGCACAGCCCATCCGCGGGCAATGGCCGGGGAGGTCCGGACGGGAGGTGGAGAACGGCATGCGGTATTTGCTTTCCAAAGCTTATCAAGTTGTCGGGTTTGTCCTAGGTATTTTTCTTATGGG
This sequence comes from Candidatus Eisenbacteria bacterium, assembly GCA_018831195.1. Classification (NCBI taxonomy): domain Bacteria; phylum Candidatus Eiseniibacteriota; species Candidatus Eiseniibacteriota bacterium. The sequence continues at coordinate 33,593 of JAHJDP010000116.1, forward strand.
TCTGATGATCTCGCCCGTCATGGCGGAAGATCCTGTGGGACGGATCAGTATCGGGGTCAATTTCGGTATCGCCGGCCTGGCCATGGATGATGTGAACCGGGAAATCGATCGCGGGAATGATTATTTGCGATTCAAGGGCCTGACCACCATGGACAGGCTCAGCTCCGGTTACAACGTCTACGGCGATTTTAAAACCGCCCTCAAAGACCCCTTTTACATTTCTTTAGGGTATGGGACTCTCACCGCTCTTTCGGAGGTCTCTTACAACCAGATCCTCTCCGCCAAAGCCGATGCCACCGTCATCTTCGGTCGGCTGCTCTACGCCATTCCATGGAGGCCATTCGAGAATGGCCGCCTTTTTGTGGGTGGCGGAGGGGTCCTACTGCGTGATGCCGTTCTTGAGATCGGGCATGAGCGGGATGAAGAGGCAAAGGTTCCCGAACGTAAAGAAATCATCAGTTTCAAGGGCTCCGGAAGCGGTTTCCAGTTCGATATATTGGGTGAATACCTCATTGGCGATCACATGACATTCATGATGAATGCCGGCTACCGATTCGCCACCGCCGACTACGACGATTGGTCGATAGCGATCAGGCATGCCGATCATCAGGCCTATCGCGGCATCGATGCCTTCGCTGATGATGAGCAACTCTTCTGGGCGTATAGAGACATCGACGCCTTCCTGCTCCACTCATTTCTTCAAGATCCCGGCAATAGACCGGATCCGGACGATGAAGAAGCCGCCAATGCCGATGGACCACCGATCAACACTCTAAAGGTAGTCGACAATCTCAATCTCGATTTCAGTGGGGCACGGTTCGAGGTGGGGTTGAGATTTTACTTCTTCTAATCCTCAATTCAAGGCAGGAGTCTGTAGTTCTTATATTCGCCGAACCGGGTATGAAAGATTTTGTTCTCCACCCAGGTTAAAATTCTCGTCGAAAGCCGATTGTGTTCATGCCCGGCATCATCGGTCCCCCAATCATCAGAATTCCAATCTTTAAGGGCGATGCGTTCAGACATAACTTTAGGATGCGTGCCCCGGAATTTCGCTAGATGCTGCAGGGTCCCATAGCGGAAGGCTTCCTTGGGATCAGGGTGGCGGTCCTTGACCCAGCTCTCATCGTGATGAAGCCGATCGAGGGCGATTGTCTTTTTCTTCATGAAGGAGGGATGCCGGACCCAGCCATAGTGGAAAATGCGGGCCTTGCAGTGTTTGACATGGATTTTCTTCTCATCCTTACGGAATCCCTGAGCACTTTTCCATGATCGGATCCCGATTCCTCCTCGAATCACGCGGACTTCACGCCGATACCAATTGCGAGCGGTATGATACCGGTCATAGTCTCCCCAGAAGTGAAGGTAATCGAAGAGCAGGCCTTCAACTCGGGGATCGTCAAGATATCTTTCCATGGCCTCGCGGATCATGGGATGATCCGCTTCATGGACGACCTCATCCGCCTGGATATAAAAACACCAGTCCCCTGTGCAAGCATCCAGAGCGATGTTGGACTGAACCGCATTGATTTTACCGTGCACGAAGTGGGCGGAGTCCCACTCCGTTTCAATAATGCGGATCTTGGGATCACCGATGCCGCGTATGGCTTCAAGAGTTCCATCTTCCCCCTTGCCGACCGCGATGACGAATTCATCGCACAGGGGTAGGATAGAACAGATGGCCTCCACAATCGGGTAATCAAGGAGGAGTGCATTTCTGACCATGGAAAATCCGCTGACCTTCATGCGACCTATCTTAAGGCGGTCTATTCCGCCTCTCAACTACAGCCTTCTCTGCAGCTTGATTACATTGCACTTTTTTTTCGCCGCCGCGAAGGGAGAGGCCTCCACACCCTTCGAGTGGGGTGATAAACCTCTGCCGATCTTCCCCCTGGAAGAGATTAAACCCGGTCTGAGGGGCGTTGGCTGGTCCGTCTTCAGGGGATCGGAGCCGGACAGTTTCGGTGTGGAGATCCTTGGCGTCATGAAGGGAACGGGACCCAACTCCAGCCGGATTCTTTTCATCGCTGAGGGTGAGTTTCTCCAAAAGACCGGCATTGTATCCGGAATGAGCGGGAGCCCGGTTTTGATTGATGGACGGCTTGTCGGCGCCGCGGCCTTCGCCTATGGATTTGCAAAGGACCCGATCGGAGCGATTACGCCGATCGGGGAGATGATGGCGATTCTTGATCTTCCCGCCGATACCTTGAGAGCCAAAACGGGGATGCCCAGAAAGGGCGATGTCGACTTCAGAACGACCCGGGACGGGGGACCGGGGGATCTCATCGCCTGGCGCTCCCTGTGTGAGGATCCAAAGGCTTGGGCTGAAAAGCTTGTCGGCCCCTACGCCACCGCCGGGGCGACGGCAACCGCGACTTCGCTGATTCCGATCCAAACACCCGTATCGATCTCGCCCATGACTCCTGATGCGAGAACTCTGATGACGCCTCTCTTTGAAGCCTTGGGATGGATCCCTTCTGAATCGATTCCATCGACAACACTCGATCGACTGATTGAAAACGCGACGCCCGCCGCCGGATGTGGCCTGGGCGACTCTCAAGCCCATCCTCTGAGCGCGGCCGCCGGCGCCGGTGGGTCAGAGGGAAGACCGGGACCCATTGTCCCCGGTAGCTCCATCGGCGCCCGGCTTCTGGGAGGTGACGCCGATCTCACGGCTATAGGAACGGTGACCTATCGTTCCGGCAATCGAATCCTTGCCTTCGGCCACCCGATGATGAATAGCGGCGCCCTCTTTATGCCGCTGGTTCAAGCCGAGATCCACGGTGTGATGCCCAGCCGGAATGTATCGTTCAAAATGGGAAGCGGGGGAGAGACCGTCGGCACCCTGGTCCAGGATCAGCGCGCCGGTATCTCCGGTGTTCTCGGTTTTCCGCCGAAGACGCTTCCCATGGAGGTCTCCATACGCGATCCCCTCGGTGTGAAACGTGAGTATCATTTTGACCTGGTCCGGCAGCAGTTCCTGACACCCTTTCTTGTCGCCTGGGCCGCTTCAAACAGCTTTACTTATAATTTGGCCGAAGCCGATGCGGTGACGGCCGATATCCGGATTCAAATTCATCTGACCGACGGACGCACGCTCCACTTCCGGGATCTCATAAGCTCCCAACAACCCGCCGGGTCCCTCGGGCTTTCCGCGACTCAAATGATGACGTATCTCTTGCAAAGCACCTTCGCTCCGTTCCCCGTTGAATCGATCTCCCTTGATGCCGGCATTGAATGGGGATTGAAGAGACTCGTTCTCGAGAAGGTCGAGGCGGATCAATCCTCTATTGAACCCGGCGACGTTGTCCGGCTGCGTGTCTTTATGCGGCAGCATGAGGGGAAGGCTGCATGGCGGGAATATGACGTACCGATTCCGAAACAGGTGCAAGGAGATCGCATTATCGTCATCGCTTCATCATTCCAGGATTTTTTAACGTGGGATCAGGAACGCGCCCCTGAAAAGTACAGTCCCCAGGATTTTGAACATTTAATCGATCTGCTCGGAGATTTGCCGTCGCAAGAAGATTTGATCATCCGTGTTTATGCTCCCTCGGCGGGGGCTCTAATACGTGGCCGCGAGGTCGGCAGCCTTCCCGGCTCCGTCCTCCGGATTCTGCAAGATCCCTCAACACAGGGAACGGTTTCTCCAATATCCGGCCTGCTGGTCTATGAAGAGCGGATTCCCCTGGGATATCAACTTCTCGGTGGATCCGGGGTTGTCCTGCAAGTGACACGAAAGGGAGTAAAATGAGCCACCATGTGAGTGCGAATATGGATGAGTTCCAGGGATTTGGAATAAAGCGCGCTTGGGGCCCGGGAGTCTTTGTCCTCATCGGTTTGCTTCTTCTGGGCTCTCTTCCAATCGATGCCGTCGAGACCCTGGAATTTATAACCTCGGCTGAAGCCGAATTCCTACTGGGAACCTCTGAAGGATTTGGAATTTCATCCAAAGACTATCTGGTCCTCGCGCCTCACACGACGACACTGGCGGTTAACCTTGCTCCCTATGTTTGGAAGCTATGCCAAGACCCCGAAGGAAGGATTTACGCTGCTACGGGCAGTGATGGGATTTTATACCGGCTCAATGCCGAAGGCGAGATCGAGAAAGAGATCAACTCTCATGAGTATGAGATCTTCGCTTTAACATTAGATGCAAAGGGCAGGCCCATTTTCGCCGGCGCGCCCAATGGCACGATTCAAATGTGGGATAATGAAGAGGTCAGAACCCTCTTCGACGTTCCTGAGGGAATCGTTTGGACCCTTGTGGTTGGAGATGATGGCACCATCTATGCCTCGACAGGTGAACGGGGCCGCATCTACGCCATTAAGCAGGACGGCACCGCAAAATATATCTATGAAGCTCCCGAAACGCATATCGTCTCCATGGCCTGGGGAACGGGCGGTCGTCTCATCGCGGGGACCGACAGCCAGGGCCTGTTGCTCTCCATCGATCCGGCCACGGGTGATTCAGAGGTGCTCTATGATGCGCATCAGGAGGAGATCGCCGAAATTTTGACACTGGAGAATGGCGACATTATCTTCGCCGCCAATGGCGGGGCGGCCATGGGCAGGAAAAATGATGAAGAAGGTGTCAACGAATTCAGTTTAAATATCCGTCCGGCACCCGAGGGTCCCGTCGTCTACCGCCGGGAGGCATCGGGTCTCATCACCGATCTCTGGCGATGCCCCGAAGATGACATCCTCAGTCTGGCTCCGGCCGGTGAGGGATCGGTCTGGATCGGCACCGGATCCAACGGCGTCCTTTACCGCATCTATCCTGATGGGACATCTGAGCGCACTGCGGTGCTGGAGCAGAATCAGATTCTCACGCTTTTGAGCACCGACGCCGGCCTGCTTCTGGGGACGGGGAATGGCGGCGGCATCTATCGCCTCGATGGAAAGGGAATAGTCGCGGGAATTTATACATCCCAAGTTCTTGATGCCGGCGCAACCTCCACCTGGGGGACACCCTTCCTCAATATCGAATTGACTCCGGGCGCCGAACTCTCCTTCCTGACGCGGTCGGGTGCGACCAGCAATGTCGAAGCCGGATGGTCTGAGTGGTCGGCGATCGACCGCTCCGCCGGCGCGGCGATCAATTCGCCTCCGAATCGTTTTCTTCAATGGAAGATTGTATTGAATTCATCGGCCGTCTATGGAGAGACAGGGCCGAAGGTTTATGAAGTAAGGACACCCTACCTGAGGCCGAACCGGCCGCCGCGTATCCGCCAAATCATTGTTTCACCAAGTGAGGCAATGTTCACCGGAGGAACTTCCGTTCGTCCGGGCACTGTCTCGCAAACACTACCGGGCGGCGTTCAGATCGATTATACATTCCAAGAAGCGGCGAATCGAACGAACAGCCTGCCGGCGGCCAAGTTAATGGGACCATGGGCAAAAATCTATCGAAGCGCCGTGTGGGAAGCGGATGATGTCGATGGGGATCGGCTGAGCTATGACATATCCTTCCGCCCCGTTGACGACAATGAGTGGACCCTCCTGGAGGAGGAGGTCATGGAGCCGGCTTATACATGGGATGCCTCAGCTTGGCCGGAGGGCAAGTATCAGATTCGGGTCCGCGCCACCGACCTGCCCGGCAACCCCGAACAGTGGTCTTTGGAGACAATCGCGGAAAGCCATCCCTTCGAAATAGATCACACGCCCCCGGCGCTCGAGAATGTCCGGGCACAATCCATCGTTGATCAAGAGGGGCGCGCCATTCTCGTCAGCGGGCGGGCCGTGGATATGAGTCAGCGGATCGCCGCTCTCGAGGTCTCATTTGACGGCAAGGGATGGAAATCGATCGCGCCCAGCGATGGTATCCTCGACAGCCGGATCGAATCGTTTAGCGCAAGGATCTCAATCGGAAAGGATCTGCCGCGCTTCATAGCGGTACGCGCCCGCGACGCCATCGGCCACCCGGCTATCGCGCGAGCCCGGCTGGAATGATAGAAGCGTCCGCTCTCTAATAAGATTGCGACCAGACAACCCGATGGGGGCTATCCTTGCCGCAGACGAGACAGGGACCTTTGTTGCTGTCGTCCTGACCAAAAGGAAGGACCCGGATTGTCGCCTTGGTCTCTTCCTTCACCTTCTCCTCACACAACGGAGAACCGCACCAGCAGCCCTCGATGAAGCCGCCCTTTTCGGTGTTGGTCTTCAGGAATTCATCCCAGCTTTCCACCTGATGGGTCTTCTCCTCCCGATGCTTTAAGGCTTTCTGGAAGAGATCGACCTGCAATTGATCCAGGGTCTCCCGTAAGGCTTTATCAATCTCTGAAATGGCGACGAATGATTTCTGCCGATTATCCCGGCGAACCAGGACGGCTTGGTCTTTCGCCACATCCCGCGGACCGACCTCGATGCGGACCGGTATGCCGATGAGCTCGGCATCGGCGTACTTCCATCCGGGCGTGAACTGGTCGCGGTCATCGACCTTAAGACGGAAGCGCTGCTTCAGGCCCGCCTCAATCGCCCGGGCCTTTTCCATGACAAGGCGCTTTTCATCATCCGTCTTATAAATTGGAATGATCACCGCTTCAGTCGGGGCGAGCTTGGGTGGCAGGATGAGGCCCTTGTCATCGGAATGGGCCATGATCACCGCGCCGATAAGCCGCGTCGAAACACCCCAGGATGTCTGCCAGCAATACTGCATTTGCCCCTGTTCATCCTGGAATCGAACATTGAAGACTTTTGAGAAATTTTGACCCAGATTATGGGATGTCCCGGCTTGCAGCGCCTTCCCATCCTGCATCATCGCTTCGATCGCATAAGTCCGCAGGGCGCCGGCGAACTTCTCAGACTCGGTCTTCTGACCGGTCAAGACCGGAATCGCCATAACATCCTCAGAGAGGGTCTTGTAAACCTCCAGCATCTTCAGAGTCTCTTCCTCGCCCTCCTCGGCGGTGGCATGGGCCGTATGGCCTTCCTGCCAGAGAAACTCCGTCGTTCGCAGAAAGAGGCGGGTTCTCATTTCCCAACGGACCACATTGGCCCACTGGTTGATGAGGAGCGGAAGATCGCGGTATGACATGATCCATTTCGAATACATATCGTAAATGATCGTTTCTGACGTGGGACGGATGATCAGGGGTTCTTCAAGAAGTTTCCCTCCGCCATGCGTCACGACCGCTGTCTCCGGGGCGAATCCTTCTACATGCTCCGCCTCTCTTTTGAGAAACGACTCCGGGATCAAGAGAGGGAAATAGGCGTTTTTATGCCCGGTCTCCTTGATCATCGTATCGAGAGCCTTCTGCAGCAGCTCCCAGACCGCATACCCATTCGGACGGATGACCATGCACCCGCGGACCGGCGAGTAATCGGCGAGTTGGGCCCTTAAAACGATATCCAGATACCACTGGGAGAAGTCATCCGCTCTTTTTGTGATTCCCTCTTCTGCCATAATCCGCTCCTCTTTTCTGGGCTTGAACCGGTGGGCAGGATGCCACAGGCACAGGGAGGGTGTCAATCAGCTTGGCCGCCGGTTAATATTATCGCCGCGGCGATGCGTCATCTGGTAGATAAAGTGTCTGCCCCACGTAAATCCGATCACTCCGAAGGCCGTTGGCGGATTTCAGATCGCTCAGGCTGATCTTAAAGCGATTGGATATCGACGAGAGGGTATCTCCATTTTTGACCTGGTACGTCGGCGGCCGCGGGGGTTGGTCCCATCGGGCGTTTTGGGGGATTTCAGCAAAGGCTTCCCAAAGATCCGGAACACTCCCCGCCGGTATCTTGACCGCATATCCCTTCGGGATGGCGCGTCTGCCGCCCCAGAAGGAAGGACCGAGTCCGGGGTTCAGCACAGCCAATTCGGAGGGTGAGACCTTGAGGGCCCGGCCCAACGCCCTGGAATTGACATATTGCGGGAGGATAAAACTCGTTTGCTTGATCGGTTGCCGATAAGGCAAGGGTCCGAAGTAGAGCTCCGGATTGACGGCAATCTCAAGAGCGGCGAGAAATTCGATATAGAAATTGCGTGAAGCGAATTGAAAGGACCGGCCCTTATAATGGCGGATGATCGTCTCCACATCCCGTGTCCCCAGCTGCTCAATCGCCCGGCTCATACCGCCGGCCCCATGGTTATAGGCGATAATCGCCAGCGGCCAGGAACCGAGCGTATCGTAATTGTCTTTGAGGTGGCGCGCCGCGGCATGTGTGGCGATCAAGACATCTTTTCTTTCATCGATGTCATACCCAATTCGTAGATAGCGCTGTCCGGTTGTGCCTGTGAACTGCCAGATGCCGACAGCCCCGGCATGCGAGTGCGCTTCGGGATTGAACGATGATTCTACATGGGGGAGAGCAGCGATCTGCTCAGGAACGCCATATTGCCTGAATATCTCGACCATGACCTGCTGCCAGCATCCCGCCCGGATCAAGCCTTCTCTAAAATTCTCCCACATGCCTCGTTGCGCCCGCACCGAATAGATGGCTTGCTGGAATCGCGTGGGCTCCAATCCGTCAAAGAGGCGGGCGACCCGTCTTTCTTCCCGCGTCCATTGAGGGGATGGTTTTGAGGCGAGGGATTTTAAAATATGTTGGTAATGACGGATCCGCGTACGGACCAATCGGGTTCGTTCCGTTTCTGAAGGAGTCCTCGATGTATCCAGCACTTCATAGATTATCCCTAGATCATCGGAATCATGGATGAGTGTTTGTTGGGTGGAATAATGGGCGAAAACGCTCTTCCAGAATTCCACATCGGGCAGAAATCCGTCAGGATAGGGGAGGGTCTGGGAATCGATCACAAGATTCCAATTATGATAGGCGCCGATGGCCGGCGTCGTGATGGAGAAAATGGCCAGCGCAAAAAGGCTCACGAGGGTGCCCATGGCCGCATGGAGGCCGTCGCCAGGGAGGCCGAAGGCGCGGATCAATGATGCTCTGCTCTTTCCCCGATTCATTCTCTCCACTCTCTCAGATCGCTCTGGAAATTCTTTGGTGTTCTCTTTCTCTGATGTCACTATCGGCGTGGAGGCCGGGGACATTCAGTGATCCCAAATCTTTAGGAGACTCATCCGGTTATGACCGGTTCCGCGAATCATACATCCATTAGACCACCCCTTCTCGAAGCAACCGAGCTTTGCCGGTATTACGGCACAGTTCGCGCGGTACATCAGCTCTCCCTGAGCATCTTCCCGGGGCAAATCGTCGGTCTTCTGGGACCCAACGGCGCGGGGAAAACGACCACGCTCCGGATGCTCGTCGGCTCTCAAGTCCCCAGCCAGGGCCGAGTGATGATTTCCGGATACGATGTTTTTCGCCAGGGGCCTCAAGCAAAGAAGTTCCTCGGCTATTTGCCGGAAAACCCAGGAATGGCCCGGGAGATGGATGTGATCAGTTATCTTGAGTTTGTCGCCCGTCTCAAGGGCATGAAAGGATACGAGATAGGGCCTTCGGTTCAGAATGCGGTTAAGATATGGAATCTGAGGGAAGTGGCCCGCCGGCCCGTGGCCCAGCTCTCACGCGGTTTCCGACAGCGGACCGGCCTGGCCCAGGCCACCCTGAACAATCCTCCCCTCCTGATCCTGGACGAGCCGACCACCGGCCTCGATCCCAATCAGGCCGCCGACCTGAGGGGCACGTTGCGGCGGCATGCCGCCACCGGCGCGGTTCTCATTTCGACCCATCTTCTGGCGGAGGCAACCAGCCTTTGCGATCAACTGGTCATCCTTCACCGAGGCGAAGTCGTCGCTCAAGGAGATCGGCAGATTTTAACACAAAGGGTCGCTGATTCGGGGTCCCTGCGGGCTGTGATCCGCGGTGGAGCGAGGCTTGCCGAGATCGCGAGGCGCCGGGGCCTCAAGATAACGGCCAAGGGGGAAGGAGATCCGGACCATGAGTGGATTCTTGAGGGAACCTTGCCCGAGCAGGATCGCGATGTCCTACTCCAAGAGCTGATCGCGGCAAAGGGTGAGTTGGTCGAATGGACCGCCGGCGGCCGCACATTGGAGGATCTCTTCCGCCAACTGACGCAGGAGGGCAAGCCGTGAAAATCTGGACACTGGCACGCCGGGAACTTTCCCTGGCCTTCCGGACGCCGATCGGGTTCATCCTTCTTTGCGTCTATTCCCTGATATCTGGTTTTGTCTTTGTCCTCCTTCTTCTCCGTTTTCAGTCGATCGGCCTCCAGGCCTTACAAAACCCATACGGCACGCTCGATACGGTGATTCCGATCTCAACCGAGAGCTGGCTGATACAGCCCTATCTTTCAAATATTTCACAAGTCCTCATCTTCTTTATTCCCTTCCTTACCATGGGCAGCATTGCCGGCGAGCGGCGGACAGGGAATTTGGAACTTCTTCTCAGTTATCCCATGACAACCGGTGAAATCGTTCTGGGGAAATTCCTCGGTGTCTTGATGGTCTTCGCCTGCCTTTTGGCGGTGAATTTCATCCATATTCTGCTCTTTGCCCTCTTCCGCGATCCGGGTTGGGGAACGGTTGGGGCCAGTCTTCTGGGGCTGCTCTTTATGGGGGCCGCCGCGATCGCCCTCGGCATTTTTATTTCGGCTTTAAGCCAAGGCCCATTGGAAGCCGCGGTTCTCACGCTGGGTTTGCTGGCCGGATTGGTTCTCGTCGGCGGCACCCAGGCGAATGAGGGCTGGCGACAGATCTTACAATTCATTTCACCGCTCGGGCACTTTCAGGAATTGAGTCGCGGGATTCTGAAACTGGATCCCCTACTGGCGTACGGCGCGGGAATCGCCGCCGCCCTGGCCTTCGCCCTGCGCGGCGTTGATTGGCTTCGATGGCGGGGGGCCGGATCATGAAACAGACCCGCCCTTTCGTTCTTTTGCTGATTTCCTGCGTTATCGTTCTGCTGGGCGTTCTTTGGTCGGCCTTGCACAATGGCCATCCCGGATTTCCAGGCCGCCTCCTTTGGATCACCGGCGGCGCAGGTTTTCTTTTCTTCCTCGTGAGAACGGGGGATGAGATCCGCTTTTTTATCCTGCACCTGCGATCCTTCTCCGAACCTGGTCTGATGCTCACCCTTCTGCTGGCCTGCGGTTTTCTCATCCTCGGATCGATCGCGGTGGAAAGATCGGGTTTGCGCTGGGATCTTACACGGCAAAAAATCTACACATTGAAACCGGGCTCCCATGAGATTGTGAACGAAATACAAAACAAGGTCGAAATGATCGCCTTCTTAAAAGAGGGGACCTCGACCTGGAGAGAGGCCGGCGAGCTTCTTGGAATCTACGTTGCTTCATCGCGGAAAATCGAGATGCGGCGTGTTGATCCTGACCAGGATCCGGCCACGGCGAGAAAATATGGTGTCGGTGAAGTCGGCCTTATTTTACTCCGCAGCGGCGATCGCGAGGAGCGTGTCACCGATCTCTCTGAGCAGGCTTTGACCGCTGGTCTTATCCGGCTGATCAGCGGCAAAGGGAGAAGCATCCTTTTCAGCCGGGGGCATGAAGAGCTTTCGCCGAGCGCCGTCGATCCCACCGGCCTCTCCAAACTGACCCGGTTTCTGTCCGATGATGGGTACCAGGTCGGCGTCACCGATCTCCTTGATCCGGCCCATTTCCCCGATCCCCCGGGGGTTGTTGTCATTGCCGGGCCGCGCCATGACTTGATACCCGGTGAGATTCGAAATCTCCAGGAGTTTCTTGACCGCGGGGGGCGCGCCGCCATCTTTCTTGATCCGGGCGTCAAAACAGAACTTTCACAGCCTTTTCTCTCCAGCGGCATCATCCTGGGTGACGGCCCGATCGAGTTGACGGAAGCGACGTCGAAGCGACTGGGTCTTGATGAGGGCCAGATCCTGGCGGATCCGACGAATGACCATCCCGCCTCATCCTATCTCGGAACGCGGGCCCTGCTTGTGGGCGCCCGTCCCGTCGAGAGTTCCGAACCGGGACGGCAAATCTCGGAATCTTCTACATTATTGCGGACTCTCGCCGGGCAAGGCGGAGAAGCGCCGGCTGATCCGTCCTATAGCGTCGCCGTCGCTTCCGCCTGGCAAATCCATGCGCCCGATGATAATCTCACCAGATTCCGGGAACGCCCGTGGGCGCGGCTCATTGTGGTGGGTGACTCCGATCTTTTAACGAACCGCTATCTTGAGAGACAGGGGAACCGCCAGGTTGTCATGTCCTTTATACATTGGTTGGCCGAGGAAGATATCCTGCTGCGGTCCGAGGCGAAACAGCAACAGCCGGTGCTGTTGCTGGATGAAACCATCATTCGAACCCTCTGGCTGATCATGATGATTTTGCTTCCTTTGGCCTTTCTCCTTCTGGGAATTACTATCTGGTTGAGACGGCGCTCGGTGGGAAGGGGATGAGATCAAGAATCTGGATACAGATCTTATTAGCCGGCGGCATCCTGCTTCTCTGGTATTACATTGCGCACCACCCGAACAATTTGTTACCAGAACCCGGTCCCTTTGATTCTATCGAACCTGATTCGGTACGGTCATTGATTTGGATCGGGGATGATGGACTCAGGCTTATTGAAAGATCCGGTGAAGAGTGGATCTATCGCTGCGGTTCGACATCCAGACCCGCGTGGCGGACGGATCTCGCCAACGAACGGTTTGTTAAACAGATGCTCCAGGAACTCAATCGCTTCAGGGCAAAGAGAATCCTGACGCCCGATGAAGAAAGTGATCTTTTCGGCTTAAATCGTCCGCTGGCCGGGCTCGTCATTCAAGCGACGGCCGTTGCTGAAACATTATGGATCGGCAACCGGACGCCGGTCGCCGGCGGTTGTTACGCCTATTGGTCAGGGTTGGGGGGCAGCGCCGCTGTTCTGGATGCCTATATTGTAGAGCAGTATGTCATGTCGCGGGACGACCAACTCCGTGAACCCAAGCTGGGACGGATCCCCCTCGGCAAGATTGAACACGCCGAAATCATCCAGGGCGAGCGCCGCTTCCGGTTGACCTTCTTGGAGCACGCCTGGTGGATAGAGAAACGGGCCGGTTCGCAGTGGACCCAATCGTCACGGGCCGATTCCCTGCTCTGCCAGAAGGCTGTCGGCACGTTACAGCGGATGCGGGCGATTCACTTTCTCAACGGGCCCGGTGAGCTGGAACCCGCCGATCTCGATCTTGATCCGCCGCTGGCTCAATGGATTTTGACAGCCGGTTCTAAAATCGACACCTTTCGCATTGGACGGCACCTGGCTTCGGAGGGAAGACTCGCTGTCTGGGTCAATCAGCGCCCGCCGGCATGGCTCCAAGAAGAGAGCTGGGCCGTTTTTTCCATGCCCGCGGCATCATTCCGCTACCGGTCTCTCTTTGGAACCGATGAGAAGACTTGGGTTGAAATCGAGGTGAGGCGCCCCGGCGGAGAGCCGATCCATTTTCGCCGGATAGAGGAGATGTGGGTCCTTGAGAAGGGGGAATTGAATCTTAGCGCTCCCGATCCGAAGAGAATCCTCTCAACAGCCATCGCCAATCTCTCGCGTCTCCGGTTCGCCTCGTTCGCCGAACCGGAACGAATTAAAGCTGACGATCTCACCTCTGATCGCACACCCGATCTTATCTTTATCGTGACTCAAGCAGACGGATCGAAGGAATCGCTGCGGGTCTGGAATGTCTCATCAGATGAAAATCCCAATGAATCAATCGTGGAAGGATCCCACCAGCCCGGAATATTCGGCTCCGTTCCGTCTACGGAGTTTGCTATTTGGAATCTTCTGAACCGGAAAAAAAATTAAAAAATAATCAAATTTAGCTATAGATTGCTCAAGTCATTGCGCCTCCAACCGATATTCTTAAAAGTTTCGTTCCGGAAGGGGGTAAAAAACAATGGTACGAACTAATATCAAATTGATCCATCCTGCGCAGATTGCCGCCTGGGGATACCAAGGTTGCAAGACAGTGCAGGGCGTTGTCAATTTCTGTCAGAAGAACAAGAGTTCGATTAACTGTGTGTGGTGGAAGGCTGATAACCGGAAGATCTTGATGGTTGACCCTCAGAGCTTCCGTCAGGCCTGGAAGGAAACGGTTGGGACGCAGCAGTATTCGAAGCCTCAGCAGAAGCAGCCGAAGCAGACCCAGTACAAGCAGAGCCAGTACAAGAAGGTGATGTCTTAAAGTTCCTGTAGAAGAAAATGATGTATGGTTCCTCGGTAACCCAAAACCGGTCCCGGACGGGACAGAAAGGAACCACACATCATGTCCAAAGTACTACCAAGCCAGAGGCTTTTAAAGCAATTCGAGGA
>JAHJDP010000117.1 GCA_018831195.1 Candidatus Eisenbacteria bacterium
AATCCTTCCGTCAGATCTCTTGTAATTCCTTGTGAATCATCGGGTAACCGAAGAATTTCCCAAATTCGGCTTGTGGGGCTGGGCGATATCTTACTGTCATTCCATCCTGTCTCTCCGCCATCCGATCTGATACCATAGAGCGTGTTTCAAGGCATGGCCAGTCTCGGCAAGAGACGCAGATCTTGGGGCGGATGGCAGTTATGGCAGGGACGGGTTGTTCGACGCGGCAGTCGGGCAAAATAGTCTTCCTGAAATAGTCCCTGAGATTGAACTCCGACAGTCTTCTTCTCCCACTTTAAGGAGGGAACCTCATGATTCGCCATTCCCGTTTCTTGTTCCATGCCCTCATCGCCAGTCTCGTCTGTATCCTAATCTCAGGCGCCGCCCACTCATTCGAGGGCTCCGAAGAAGACGGCGAGCCCGCTCCCAGAACGGCTTCTGCCACAAACGAAGCCGGTATGTCGGCGGCCAATGCAGAACTTGCCAGGCAGATAAGAGGCACCTGGTTCGCCGGGCAGCTGACATTCTTCCTGGATGTGGACTCACAGGGTGCTGTATCGGGGACCCTTTCTATTGAAGGAACTTCCACTTTTCAAGTGCAAGGAGAGCTGATACTGGCGATCGTCGATCCCGATGCCGAAGGCCAGCCGAATTACGACACTCTGCAGGAGCTCACTCTTCAGCGCCAGGGTTCCGGAATAGATCCGGCCGGCGGCGCCGCGGGCAAATCCGCGGGCGGGCTGCTGTTGGGAACATGGATCAGCCGGGGAACCGGCGAGGGGTCCGTAGAATTGGTTTTCGCCTCTGAAAGTAAATTGGTTTTCGACGGCGAAGAGGCGGCGTACAGCCTCGTCGATGGCGCAATCCGGCTCCAGGGAGAGACCGGGCCTGTGGACTTCCCTTACGCTTTGAGCGGAAATACATTGGTTGTCAACTTTCCAAATGGTGAACGTTACACCTTTGATAAGATTTCCGATTCCGTAGCGCAGGGGAACGACCGCCTTATCAGCTCTTTGCTTACTTCCCACGGCTGGGAGAGTTTTAACTTCTCCTCAAGCTCATCCACAACCTATAGCGGGGGAGAGTCGATCACCTATTCCTACGGATCTTCGCAGTACCGGAAGATGTACTTCTATCCCGACGGCACCTACTCCCATTCAAAAAGCAGCGAGACTTCCTTCTCCGGAAGCGGTTCTCAAAGCGGGGTAGGCTCCATGGCCGGCGCTTCAGGAGGCAGCGGGACGGCGGGACGTTGGATGGTGCAGGACGGCGGTCTCTATCTGGCGCAGGGCAATGATTCTTTTAGGAAGGTTGATTTCTGGATTTTCTGCAACCGCAAGTCCAATGTGAATGCGCCGAGCCGTGATCACCCAAAGGGATCTGAGCCCTTCTACTATGTAGAGGGAAGCCAGCAATGCCGGTGCGGGGGCTGGCCGATTGTGGTGATATTCGGCAACGAGTACAAACGGGCTGATTAAGCCGTTGTCAGCGGATGAGCAGCAGGCGCAATCCCCTTCCCTCGCCGCCGACCTCCCGGACAAAGTAGAGCCCGGAGGCAGCGGGCCTCCCCGATGCGTCGCGGCCATCCCACTCGATCCTGAACATTCCCTCGGGAACCCGAAGCCTACACACGGAAGCGCCAGTGATGTCGTGGACGCTGAAGATCCTCGGTTGGTTCCCGCCGTGTTCCACGCGCGGCGCCAGGAAGATACTCACCGGCCCGGCCGACGGATTCGGAACGACCCGAAACGACCCCTCCATGGGAGACGAAACCGACGGATCGGTGGCGGGGATCGCCTCGACGCGCAACGGAAATCCGATCGGCTGCAGCTCGATCCGCTCCCCGGCGGGATCGACGGCTACACCCTCGATCCAACTGAGCGAGACCGGATCGTCCCGCCCGGCGAGCTTGACGGTGACGGCGACCGGCTCATCGAGCGGATCATCGGTGACGCGGTAAAGAACGATCCGGATGCAGCGATCGCGGAGCCGGTTTCCCCTCCCTTTCCATTCCCCGCCGCGGGGAAGCTCGAGCTCGAACGGCCCTGCACCGAGGCCATCCGAGGAAGCTGACAATGTTAAATCAAGGGCGATCGGCCGTGCATTGCCGGGATCGATGAGAAGGGCCGGATCTTCCCCGTCATGCGTCGCGGTCACCTGAATCTCACCATCCGGCTTCTCGAGTCCCGGACTCGAAGCGAGCGGCTGCTTGTCGAGGATCACGTTCACGACGGCCACCAGATCGAGGATGCTGATGACTTGATCACCAGTCATCTCCGCGTTCTCTAATCCCTGGCCGGTGAGGGTGTTGATGCCCAAGATATGGTTGACGATCACGACGATGTCGAGGATGTTGACCGTTCCGTCGACGTTTGCATCACCAGGGATCCCTTCCCCTCCGCCGGGATCCAGCAGCGAGAGGGCCGCGGCGGCCCGGAGTTTGCCGTAACCCCAGGACTCGTTCGGGACCGCGCCGGTGTAGCCATCTGCGGCAGCGCCGGAGTGGATCGCGGCGCTGATCTCGGATTGCCCCGCGGATGGGGCGGCCTGGGCGAGGAGCGCCGCGACGGCGGCGACGTGGGGACCGGCCGCGCTCGTCCCGCCGAAAGAGGTGTAGGTTGCCGGCGTGGCATTGTACGCATCCTTAGAGCGGGCCGCGTAAATGTCGTAATTGCCGGGGGCGGCGATGTCCATCACGTTGACGCCGTCGATCCTGGGGCCGCGGTTGCTGAAGCCGCTCAGACCCCCAACGTCTGCGTAGTAACCGCGCGTGCTGTAGGAGGCGACCGCCAGCGCGCTGTCGGCCGTGGCGGGAAGATCGATCGTCGTGTCGTCGTCGAGATGGCTCTGCCAGACGACCCCATAACCCCAGGAGGAGATGTCGTCGAGGCTCCACAAGCCAAGGGGCCGGGAGGACGCCGTCTGGTTGGTCACCGCAAGCGTCCAGTTACCGGTTGCCAGAGGCTCCCCGCCCTGCAGCCCTTTGTACAATGTGAGGAAGACGCCCGCCGTTCCGCGCGGCGAGACATCTCTTGCATAGTAGATGGATCCGTCGGTGCCCATCGAAAGGGTTCCATTCGGGGGAGATGTGGGGATCATGACCGGTGAACCCGTTGGGGACTGGACTTGGACGTCTATCTCACTGGAGGTTCCAGGCCAGAGGATGCTGAAGAAGATGTAGCGCGTCGTGGCGTAGTACGGTCCTTCCTGCGCGGTCGGAACGTGGAACGGCAGATTCAGGTTCGCTCCCGGCCCGAGGTCGGCCGATGCGTGCTTCCCTCCGCCGCTGTAATTGCCGGCCGGGCAGACCTGAACAATTCCCTGGGCCGCCGAGCTGTTGACAGCCTGTTCCCATGCGGAAGAACCATCGGTGAAGTGATAGGTGATCGCTCCGATCTCCCAGAGGAAAATCTTCGCTCCCTGGTCCGAGGCCCAGTTCATCACCTTGGTGAACTGTACCTCGTCTGCGATGTCAATCCCGCTGAAGATATTCGCAACAACCAGCTCCACATCGGGAGCGAGTCCGACGAGCTTGCGACCGCGCCCCGCGCTGTCCTGGGCCAGGACACCGCAAACGCCCGTTCCGTGGCCGTTGGCGTCGCTTTCACAATCTATCAGGTTGGTTCCGCGATTCCACTCCTGATTTGTATAAGGATTGTAAACCGCCTTGACTTTCGAGCTGCCGAGTCCGATCAGCATCTCCCCAGGATCGAGCCTGCCATTTGCGTTCGTGTCGCCAGCGATAAAGAACCGCTCGCCGAAGCAAGGGGAGGTATCGGTGAATCCGTAGGAGCGGCCGTAGTTTCGCCATCCGTCCCCATTGGCGTCGTTGTAGAGCCAGTCCCTGTCGGTGTCATAGAAGCCGTCGAGAAAGAGCGGGCCCGCCTGCGTAGGGTCGTCATAAACCGCTCCGTCGAGAAACCGGAGCGTCTCCCCGGTTCCCGCCTGGGAGTTCCCGTCGAGGTCGACCGCGTCGGTGCCTGGATCGAACTGGCTGTTGGCGTTGACATCGATCCAGGAGTAGGTCCCCCCGTCGTCGCGGAAGAAGCCGGGGTGGAAGATGTCGATCCCCGTGTCGAGATCGGCGATGGTGACACCCTCTCCACAAATCGGCTGCTGTAGAGCGTCGACTTGCGCCCAGACCTGATCGACCTGCGTCTCGGGGACGGAGAGATCGAGCGGACGCTGGACCGCCGGTCTCCAGGTCGTGTCGAGACGCTCAACTGCGGGGAGATCGGCCAGGTCGGCCAGCTTTTCCGGGGCGATCCGGCCGGAGTAGATCGATCCGACATGTGCCATCGACCCGGAGGGCAGCCGGTCAAACTCGAAACCGGACGCGCGGCACGCCTGCAGATCGCCGGCCGTCGGTTCTGCTGTGAAGGAAACCACCACGCCCATCCGTCCATCGGCGGTCTTCGGATCGCCCACCCGTCGGGCAAGGAGGCCCGCACGCACTTCCGGCGCCAGGCCGCGAATCGTCGCGAGTGCCGGCGTCTCGATTGCAGCGAGGCGCCCGGAGGCGTCCGCGCGGTCGGCACTGAAGATCGACAGAAGAAGAAAGAATGACAACCAGAATCCATTAAGAGTACGCCGGGCACACACCGGCTTCCGGTGTCTCACATGGAAGCACACGCAAGGAACTCGCATCTTCACTCCCGTTCTGAGTGTCTTGAAGGTACACCGCTCACGATTGATGAGTTTAGGGGCGCGGCGGGGCGGCCGCAAGCAGCGCGATGTTATGAAATTCGATTGGGGTCAAAATTCCACCTCGAATATCCCTGTTTCGAAATGGGCCGCTCTTTTGGTTGATGCCGGCCCCGGTGGTGTGAGTTGCCGGGGTTCGCTATATGTGTAAATTTTAAGGGGTGTTGCGGCTGCGATATTTTGGATTGGGTTCTCTGTTTGGGAAAGGTATCGCTCGGATACCGGCCAAATTACTCGAACTGGGCAATGGATGAAAGAGTAAAAGTTTCACATTCTTCAGATCCGCAAATTAAGTGGTTAATCCGTTTTTATTGTTTTGCGACTTTCTCTTCGTCTACCTAATAATGCACCAAAATGTGCCATTAAAATAGAAAAAACCACACCCAATCCAATAATTAACCCAAAAGAGGTAGACCAGAATGAATCGTCAAGTATAGCAGGGAATGCAACAAAACTATTACAAAGCAAAGGTACAATCCATACCTGTTTTGGATGAAGAATGCAAATCAGAAAAGAGGCAGAAGCATTCATTAAAACCCAAACGACATAAGTTAAAGGTTTGTCAATAAAACCACTAAGAATACCTAGGATCACAAAAGCCAAAAGTGCAGCAATTAGAGAGATTCCTAAGACTGGGATCGAAGCGATACGTTTCATTATTTATTCCTTTTCACAAGCGGGTATTTTTAACACTCTAATTTAGTTAAAATAACTAGTCAATCTACGCTGTCTCTCCGCCATCCGAACTGCTATCATAAAGCCGGTCTCAAGGCGTGGCCCTGTCGAGTAACAGCTCATGATCTGGATTTGATTCAACAAAAAGAAGAGACAGGACATCGGGCCGTACATGCTGTGCCAGCTTAACGCCTAACGACTGTTAGGCAAGACTTCCGGAAACTTCCACTCGCCTCTGGCCCGTCCAGAAGTCAGCGAATGGCTGAGAGAGCAAGCGGACTTGAAGAAAGGTGAGCTCGATGCGCAGGAGTCTTCCAATCGTGGGCCTGGTGTGCATGGCACTTCTCATGCCGAGTCTGGTCTTGAGCGAGGAGTCGGTCGAGGCAGCGATTCGAGCCCGTGTGAAGCAGTATGAGACGGCCTACAACGCGGGCGATGTGGAGGCCTTGGCGAAGATCTATACAATTGATGCGACCGGATTCGGCGACCGGGGTGGGAGCCTCACAGGTTTAACTTGGGTTTCTTGTAGCATTGCTCGAAATGAAGCGCAGAATTTCGTGTCGCGGTCCATGATGAAGTAGTTCGGGCCAGGTAGGAATCCGTTATTGGGGTCAGTGAGATTTCTTCCAACCTGTTTAGTCCAAACTTCGATAGTCGCAAAGTCAATGGCGGCGAGAACCTCCCAATGGGCCTTGAGAAAAGTCGCCCAGGTCATTTGACATTTGCGTTCCGGCGCCTGGTCAATGCAGTGTTCCCTGAGGATTGATATTGCTAACGGTCGAGTTAGCGAGTTTATGTCCCAGGTTATACAAAGCGCCTTGAATGCGTTTTTATCCCCAAGATGGATTCTCGTGCGCCATACGGAGAATCAGATCAATGAACTCCTCCCTAATCCGCGGCCGGCTGTGGGTTTGGTGAAGATCTTGATAATCCCACTTCTGTGCCACGAGCATGCGATGCCAGTGCAGGATCGTATCCGGCGAGAAGGCCATATCGATCTCTTTGAGGATATTGCAGCCGAGGGCCTTGCCTTTGACGGCCAGCCGCCGCCGCTGGTCGTCGATGAGTTTAATCCGGCTCTTGCCGTGCGCTTCTTTAAGCACCTGGTTTTCGGCGCGCAGGTATTCGATGATGGTCTGCTGCTCGCGATTAAGCCATCCGGCAAAGGTGGCCAGGAGAAGATGCCAAGGCTGTAAGATGAATTCCACCGATCCCTCCATCCGTCATATTTTACGGCAAAATCGGTTAGGATGAGGAAGAGGGATTGCGGTTGAGTAACCCCAAAATAGCCGATTAAAAGCGGGTTAGTCAATTCAGACTTCCACAAACTATATCTCATCTTCATCAAGTTGAATTTCGGATATTCAATCTGTACGCATTTCCAAACGTCGTCTGTTTCGTCAGTTGACATGTCAAATGACGACAGGAAACGGCGTGAGTTTAACCTTGGTGTAGTAGCCTACACGAGATGTGCCAAAGCTTCGGAGGCGCCTACCACAAGGATCTCAGTGCCTTGGTAGTCATGAATATTCCAACTTGGTTGGCGCACAACTTGAATACAACGTTTGCAGGGAAGTAGACCTGCGAACTTGCGCCAACTCGGTGATAACATAGTTTCAGATAGTTTTACTTCTACGGGAAGCCAGGGAACGCCGTCGCGTACGATGAGGAAATCGATCTCCTGTTTTTCCTTATTGCGCAGATAGAAGAGTTCAAATGTGCCCTCTCCGGTATCAGTCCAAAAATGACAAGCCTTTAAGAGATGGCAAGCAACCAAGTTCTCAAAACGAGCCGCTTCGTTTGGAATCGCGCTATAGTCCCAAAGGTAAACTTTTCCCTCGCGTCGGAGTGCGCGGGGGATTTTCTTGTGGTAGGGTTTGACCTCAAAAAGGTAATACAAAGCTTTGAGATACCCGATCCAGCGTTTCACGGTGGGAATGCTGGCCTCCAAATCCCGGCCGATGGAGGCCATGCTGAAAAGGGAGCCGATGCGCGCCGGAAGCAGAGCAATCATCATTTCAATTCGCCCAAGTTCAGGTAAGCGGCTGAGATCGCGAAGGTCCTCCCGAACAATAAGCTGCTCATGATTTCTGTGCCAAATGCGGGCTTTGCGCTTATCCTGATTTAGTAATGGCTCGGGAAACGGACCGAAATTCATTAGGGCCGCAAGGTTGTCTTGCCTCCGTTGGTTTCTACGCAGCCCGTGAACGAAAATCCGATTAAGGGCCTCATCAGGATTTAAGACGACAGAAGATTCCATCTCTCGAAGCGAAAAGGGGTGGAGCCTAAAACTGAGGTGCCGGCCTAAAAGGCTGTCGCTTCCCTTCATATAGATGTTAAGCCGGGCACTCCCAGTTACCAATAAATCGCATGGCTTGGTCAAGGTATCGAAGACACCCTTGAGATCGCGCTTCCACCGGCGGTTTTTATGGAGTTCGTCAAGAACAATGAGCGGGACATCTTTGCCTCTAGATATTGGAATTATGGAGGAAGGATCCTGGGTCCAAAGATGTCGAAATTTCAATTCATCCCAATTGTGATAGACGCCAGTTTTCCTCTCTCTCAGCATCATTTTGGCCAATGTCGTCTTGCCGCACTGTCGTGGTCCTGAGACGAAGGCAATTTTGTGATCGGAGAAGGCAAGTTCTCCAATAGCCGGGGCGAGCGATCTCCTTTTCATAATGACCATTATAACGACTGCCGTTAGTTTGGTCAATTTGCATTTGGTTTAGACCATTCTAACGCTAGTCGTTAGTTTGGTCGCAACACATATCCTGGTGCCCTATTGCTTTGGAGTACTTTGACTTATGCGATATCATTCCAGGTGAAATGTCGACAGGAACGGAGAAATGGTCAGGAAACGGTCCCACCCGGGGCGCCGATGATCGCCACCATTGAAACGGTCGGATCGTCTACGCGGATCGAGGGTGTCAAACTGACCGACGATCAGATTGAACGCTTGATGAACAACTCGTGACCTGGAGCTCGGAGGCAGTCCAGAGTGGTGAATACCATGTGCTCCTGGTCGTCGCAGTGTTCGTCGTACGATTCCTCGCGATTCACCCCTTCCAGGATGGCAATGGACGTTTGTCTCGAGCGCTGACCACGCTACTCCTTCTGCGGGCCGGTTACGACTATGTGCCCTATTCCTCGCTGGAGCGGATCGTCGAGGACAACAAGGAGGAGTATTACAAAGCCCTGCGGCGCGCCCAATCCACACTCGATCAGGGCGAAGCGACCGCTCTAATCGGGGCCAATCGCAATATGATTAAGGATCATCTTGCTCGACTCGTAGAGGCCGGTTACCTGGCGCGAAAGGGGCGGGGACGTGGGAGTTGGTATGAGAAGGTTTGAGCGCGGCTTCTCGGTCGACATTGCTGAGTCCGATCGGTTCTTCAAGGGTAGAAAGCCCAATCATGCATAAGAAGCCGCATTCTCCGCAAATCCCATCCAGGAGCTTGCGTCCCAAAACGGAGAGGGGTCCGCAGAGGATTCTACCCGGGGAGCCGGGTGGGACGGATAATCACCTAATAAGCCGGTTTAACATAACTCCAATCTATAAACTGTCCGGTTGAAAGGCGATGTCCAGAGATATCGCATCGGTCGGCGTTTGTGAGAAGCGTGTCTCCGAATCCATGGGCCAGTGGACCAATGCCAGGCCGGCGTTGTTACCATCCCGCTCCGCGGTTGGAACGGCCACCGGCATGCCGCGACCCTGTTCGGATGGAGGCAAGTCCTCGGGCGAAAGCCAAACCGGTTCCCGGTACAGCTCGGCGGACCCATCAGGGACGCTGGCATGTCCGATCCAAAACCCGGTGGTCACGGCGAGGAGGACGAGGGAAAAAACGGCGTAGATCGGCATCGGTTGGCGGAAGAGAAGCAAGAACTGCTGAGCTCCCTGCGATATCCGGCGGCGCAGGGCGGATGATCCGGCCGGTGCGCTCGCGGCCGGCGCCCAGGCCGCCGTTCTTTGCCGGAGCACGGCGGCAAGCCGGTCTTCTATCGCGGATTTCTCGGGCCATTCTTCACGGGGGAGCACCGCATGAAGGAGGCGGCTCAGCCGCTGCTCTTCTTTTGTACAATCGGCGCAATCGGCGAGGTGTTGCTCGAGCAGAACGGCATCCTCCTCCCCCAATTCATCCGCGAGCCTGTCAATGATCAAGTCTCTCCACTTTTCACAAGCCATCTTGATTCCTCCAGCAAGGGATTTTGTTCTCATCCCAGGCGCTCAACTCCTCGCGCAACCGGCGGACGGCGTGGTGAAATCTCGACTTGGCCGTGCCGGTGGGGCAATGGAGCACCAATGCGATCTCTTCATAGGTCAAACCTTGATCGATCTTTAACAAAAAAGTCATGCGCTGATTCGGCGGCAGGCGCCGGATTGCTCCCTGGGCGTCGCTGGCAAAAGCGCCGGCCAGAAACTTTTCATCGGGGCTTTCGTGGTTCGGCGCCAGGATATCGCCGATAAAATCATTGTGACCCGGTGGGAGCAGGGGGGAGGAGCGTCTCCGTCTCCAGTAGCTGTACCCGAGGTTGGCGCAGATCCTGTACATCCACGAGACCACACTGCCCCCCGGCTTGAATTGCGGCGCCGCCTTAAGGATCCGAAGAAATGTCTCTTGAAGCAGATCCTCGGCCACATCCCGCGAGCCGGTGATTTGGAAGAGGAGACGTCCCAGGCGGGGAGACCATCGGCGGAAGAGAACCCGGAAAGAGTTTTCACAGCCACGCCCGACTCCCTGAAGCAGGGCCAGGTCATCCCATCGTTCGAATGCCGTTTCACCCTGTATTTTTTTTCTCGATGACACGGCCGGTTCTTTCTCCGCTGTCCATTACAGAGGCCGAAGGCCCCGATCTTCCCAACCCTTGCGCTTCCTTACCTTACAACGCTTGAATCGGCCGGAAGGTTCACAGGGAATCGAGGATGCTTGAAAAAGAGGGTATATCCTGCAACTGGTTTTATGGCAATCGATTGGGAGTTCTTTTCGGGATCGAGTTCTGTTTCGTTTTTCCGAAAATCCGCCGGCGAGTGAACTCTCCAGGTATTCGAGCGTTGTATTCATGGGACTGGAAGGCAGAATCTTTTCAGGTGTCACAAGAAGGAGGGATCTATGTCAAGGCGAATACTGTTCTTGTTGCTCCTCATACCCATTTTCGTCTCATGCCAAGAGAAGGATTCTTCGGCCGATATCGCTGGAGGTCTGGTGATCGGATCGATGGAGCCGGTGGGGCGCCCGCCGGTGATCCTGTCCTGGCGGCATCAAATCCTGGACCGGGAGCGATATAAGGCTCTCGCCGACGAGTGGTTCGCTTATGTCAAAGAGCATCCCAAAGAGCCGGAGGCTTGGATCGAGTGGGGAGATGCTTTGCGCTATTCCGATCGGCGGGATGAAGCTGAAAGGAAATATGCCAAGGCCTTCGAAGTCGATTCGACCAATGCGGCGGCGATCGTCGCTCATTGCGCGCAGATGCTGCATGAAAAGGACAACGATGTTTGGAAACTGGCGCATGAACGCCTGCTGCGGGCGACACATATAGATCCTAAATGTGCTGATATTTATTACTCGCTCTGGATTACATCATTGCGATCGAGGGATGAGGAAACAGCGCAGGAGTGTTTAAAAAGGCTTGTTCGATTGGGGGATATGTCGTCCGCCTTGTTTAATTACGGGCGGAATATGATCGCCGGCGCTCCCCAGAACGCCATCATATTTACAAACGGCGACAATGATACCTATCCGCCGCTGGCTTATCAGGCCATCTCGGGGGATCGAACCGATGTGTCGATCGTCAATCTCTCGCTGTTAAACACGACATGGTACATTAGCTACCTCCGCGATAAAGGGCTCCCCATCGATTTGGATGATGCGGCAATCAACGAGCTGAAAAATACACCGGAGTCCCTGATCGGAGCTCAAATCCAGCGGCGCCTCTATGAGCGAGTTGTAAATGATGAAATCCCCCGTCCCCTCTATTACGCGGTGACGGTGAATAAAGGGAATCGGGCTTTGGAATACAGAACCGTGCTGGAGGGGCTGCTGGAGCGCATCGTTCCCGGCGGGGAGAGTACGGAGCAGGCGCCGGAATTGGACTTGGCCAGGACGCGGGAGCTTTTCGATTCCGTCTATCGAATCGACGGAATGACGGATCTGTCGGTCGACTGGGAGCGGGAAAGTTCGCTGGCCGGTCTCGCCTTCAATTATGCGGGACTTCTCGACCAGCTCGGGTCGGGGCTGATCAATCAAGGCTCACTCGCGGTGGGAGGACCCTATCTTGTCGATGCGATTGAAATCTGGGCCTTTCATGGGAAGCCGGAGCGGGCGGCGTCTCTTATTGAGATGATGGAAGAAAAGGATCCGAATTCGAAGTTTGTAAAAGAGGCGCGGGAGATCGTTGAAAATATGAAGTGACCCAAACGCCGACTGTCCCCTTGGTCAGGCGAAAGGGCCACTTCTTTTTTCTCATCTAGACCATCGGAAAAACAATGGCTATAGCCGGCCTGAGAAATACACGATACAGGATTGTAAAAGGCCGGTGTAAAAATCCCGTCAGCGGGGATTCTCTGTTTTCCGGTGCTCTATGTGACAACAGCAGAGCGACAAGGGAACAGAACGGACACTTGTGTTCTGAATGCCGGGAGAGTGACGCTTCATCCGTGCCGGGGAAATGGATGACCAAACACTCTTCCTCGCCGCTCTGGTTTTTCCAGGAGATTTCGATCTCGAGTTCGCCATCGGCGAATCCATTCTGACAGAATGCCGGGGGGATCATGGAGTACTCGTTGTCTTCGGACCATGGAATGGCCGTACATTCCCCGGTCGTCAGAGGCGAAATTCCCAACGCTGCCAGTGGAGCGATAAATGATACCATTGTGAGGATCAGCAGTATCGAGCGTCTATTTTTAGACATTTTCAGGACCCTCTAGCCTTTAGTATTCTGGCTTTTAATACTCCTCAACCACGACTTTCGCTATCATCTCTTCGTCGGTGAGCTTGTCTTCACCGTAGGCTTTCAGATCACGAACCTTTGCTTTAAGGATCAGTTGCGAAATGCGGTTCGTGACAAAGTAATCACTGTTTTTCAGAAATGCGGCGATGGCGACCCAGCTGTCATCGGGAAGCCTGTCCATGGTATCGCCGTAGTAGATTAAAACATCGATCAGTTCTTCTTTTCCTCTGGTATAGAGCCTCTCGTCCCGCTGCGAGTCCTTGTCGCGCCATTTCTCAACTTCTTCGGCTTCTTCCTCGTCCAGCTCTTCCGCATCTTCGTCTTCGCTATCTTTAGAGATAATGATCTTGCCGTCGTCCGTTTGCACTTTGAAGTTCTTGAGGAAGCTAAGATCCTTCCAGTTAGATCCTTTGTCCACCAAAGAGGCTTCAAATGTGAAAACGACACCGAATTCCTCAAGATAGAGATCGTGGGTCGGATTGCTCGAGTAGACGAGGAGGTTGGGACTGTCAACCAAGGCCTCGTCGATGACTTTTGTCATGACGTTTGTCTGGCGCTTTAACTTTTTGATATCCGTCTTGTCCGATGCATCGGCCGGGTTTGCAACGGTCCAGGCTATCGCTAAGAAGAAAGCGAGAATTACCCCTGTGACAACAATTCCCTTCTCGCTTTTAATCATTTTGACCATCCTCCTCTCGCTGCGAGGGTGCATCGCCGACCGGCTGAATGCCGGAGCGATCATCCTGATTGATAGGTACTTCCGACTGGCCGGCGGCTTCTCTCTCGATGCCGACAAGACCCAGCCACATCCTGTCCATCTCTGAATTCAGATCTTCGTGGCTCCGCTGCTGGCGCTGCAGAAGATCGTCGTAAAAACCGCGGAGCGCATAGGCGATCTGCCCATCCCGCCGTTGTTCATATTCACTCATCATATTGGAGACAAGGGTCATGAGATCGTTCGAGTAATCGGCGAAATCGGTCCTTGTCAGGTAATTTCCACCTGCGGAAGCCGGGATCATCTGTACATTATCATAGGAGCCGCCCGGATAAGCGCCGCCGGGCTCCATGTAGCCGGGTTCGACGGGCAATTGACCCGGCATCACTTCAACATTACCTGGTGTAGGCTCGGGCGAACGTCCGAAACGGAAGACGAGACCGCCATCCACCCGGTCCACCCGGAATCCGGCCAGCATCAGAATCACAAGCGCGGCCGTGACAATGGCAAAACCGGTGGCTGGGGAGAGCAGGGTTCCGAAGAGGCGGGTCCACAATCCGGACAGCTTGGCAAAGATCCCGCTTCGGGAACGTTCAAGAGTTTTGGAAGCCGGTTGGGCGGGGTTCAGGAAAACAAAACTCGGCGCCGTCTCTTCCTCTTCCGCCTTCTTCAAAAATGCCCGCGTCAGTTGAAGCTCTTCCCATTCCGCTTGTAGTTTCTCATCCTGAGCGAGGAGATCGTGAAACTCCTTCTCCTCCTCGGGTGAGAGTTCGCCGTAAAGCGCCATGATCATTTGCTCGCGACGGGGATCGAGGGGTTCGTCACTCATTGTCTCTTCCTCCTAGAGGTAGGCCTCTGTGATACCCCGCTCAAGAAGCATTTTCCGTGCTGACTTGAGCCCATAAAAAATCCTTGTTCGGACGGTGGCCGGCGGGACACCGGTGATCTGCGCAATTTCCTGCGAGCTGAATCCTTGATACTCGCGCAGCAGAATGGCCGTCCGCTGTTCCATGGGGAGCTGAACGAAGACCGACTGTAAGACATCCGACAGACTGGTCCGCTCGGCCTCATGATCTGTGGAGATTTGATCTCCCCTGGCTTCAACGATCTGAAGATCGTGGTGGTCTCCCTCCTCATAGTAGGGTTGAGGATCCATCTTTCGCCTGGATGATCGATGCCAATCCCGGCAGAGATTAAGGGCGATATGGTGGACCCAAGAGGAAAATTTGGCCGGATCGCGGAGGCGATCGATATTCTGATAGGCTTTGACCAGGGCTTCCTGGCAGATGTCCTGCGCCTCTTCGTCATTGCCCAACATCCTCCTTATGAAGCGGTAGAGACCCTCATTCCACCTTGCGGCTAAGCTGTTGAAAGCCTCTATGTTGCCTCTCTGGGACTGAGCCACCAGTTCGGCATCGCTTAAGGGACTCAACTTACCTCCCATTTCCGGTACCTCATCCTCTCATGTGTTAAGACGGCTGTTGCGGATCGATCGTTCAAAGAAAATTGGCATATTGAGCTGCGGCAGCGCCTTAATCCCCACCCCGTGGTATATCCAGGCCTACTCTATCCCCATGATCGGGTGTATTCCAGCACCTTGAGAAACCCCCTTGCGGATAATCGACGAAAATCAGTTTCCCAAAGGGCTCGAGGGAATTACAGTTAAAGAGTAGCCTGCCGGGTTGGAAGGATCAGAATCCCCCAAAAATCTCCTGCGGGGAGAGGATGACCATCATGTCACATTTTCTGAGAGTGTTGAGATTTTCCACACCTGTCCTCACGGTCGCGATCACCTTGGCCGCCGTCGCTTCCATGGCCGGCGGTCTTTCTGCGATGGAGGGGCCGGCGCCGCGGATTTCGGCCCCCGATCCATCGGGACGGCCGTCACCCTGGCCGGCCCTCATTGCCGTGCGGGAAGATCGGTACACCCCCATCAACGGATCGGTCCCGATCCGCCCTCTTGCCGGATGGATCATTGCCGGTCTGGAGCGGCGGATGGACGGCTCTGAGATCTCCGGAGCGATTGAGCTTCCCGTACCGAAGGCCGGGGAGATCCTCACGGCCGTTTTTGCAATGGCACCGGCCGATGAAGAGCGATTGGCCGGTATCGGTCGTACGGTGCGCTTGGAAGAGAATCTATATATTACATTAATCCCTGCCGGGCGGATGGAAGAGATCACGTCAATCGGAGCGCCGGTGCAGATCTTCATGCCGCGGACGGCGGACAAGACCGGGGGCTCGCCGGTTGCCCGCAGCGCTTTGCCCGGTGTCTATTACCAGCCATGGATCCAATCGCGTGTTGACGCTGTGTCAACCGATTCCCTCATGGCCCTATGCCAGACACTTCAAGATTTCGGCAACCGCCGGTCAAATACCGCCCAAGGCGCTGAGGCCGGGGCCCTGCTCTTCGATCGGTTTATTGAATATGGATACACGGATGTCTCCTATTTTGATTACAACATGTGGTGCGATGATGTCATCGCTGTCAAACCCGGACTCTATCGTCCCGATGAGATCGTGTTGATCGGCGGACATTATGATTCCATTTCACGGAACGGGACGGCTCCGGGTGCGGATGACAATGCGACGGGCACCACGACGGTACTGGAGGTGGCGAGACTGCTGGCCGGCAGCAATTTTGAACGAACCCTTGTTTTCGCCGCCTTCAGCGGAGAGGAGCAGGGGTTGGTGGGAAGCGCGGCTTTCGCCGAGTGGGCGGCTCACAGCAACTGGAATATCATCGCCATGATCAATGTCGATATGATCGGGTATGTCGCGCCCGGTGACGACCAGGATCTGGATCTGATTACCAGATCCGAGGCGCAGGAACTGGTCGATTATATTAAAGAGGTCGCGCCGCTTTATGTGCCCGAGCTCCCGATCATCGAAAGCCAGCTGAGCGGCGGAGATTCGGATCACACCTCCTTTTTGCAGAATGGCTATCAAGCTGTCTTTTTCTTTGAAGACGCCGAGCAATTGAGCCCTTACATCCACAGCGAATTGGATCTCATCGGGATGAGTCTCAATAGCTTCGATTTCATGACAAAATGCGTCAAGGTTTCGGTCGCGACGATCGCATCGCTGGCGGCGCCCTTTACCATTCAGATCACGCATGAACCGCTGGCCGAAGATTTGGATCCTCTGACCCCATTCGAGATTACCGCGACGATTCGATCGGCCGGCCAACTGGTTCCTTCCGGTTTGAATCTTTTCTACCGGGCCGGGGAAGAGGACTTCAGCATTGTTCCGTTGGAGGAAGCTGGTTCTGACAGCGTCTTTAAGGCGTGGATTCCCGCGCAGCCGCTCGGCGTGGTGATCGAGTATTACATTGAGGCCACAGATGAAGAAGGCCGGACCGCGCATCATCCGATGGGCGTTATCGGCGGTGTCCATCGGGTCCGGGTGGGCTTTGCGGATATCTTTGTGGATGATTTTGAAGAGGACCTGGGCTGGGTCTCCGGCGCCGATGATGATACCGCCCTGAGCGGTCAGTGGACGCTTGCCGAGCCGGTGGAGACACCCTATCAGCCGGGTGGGGATCATACCGGAGGCGGCCTATGCTGGGTGACCGGCAACGGCCGGATGGGGGATAGTCCGGGGGATTGGGATGTTGATGCCGGAAAGACAACCCTCTTGTCGCCGGTCTTCGATCTAACCGATGTAAAAAATCCGGAGATTTCATATTGGCTCTGGTATCATAATGGGCCGGCGATATCGCAAGATGATACAATGCGTGTGGATATTTCAAATGACAACGGTACAACTTGGAACAACATACTAAAATTGAAGCAACACACTCCGGGATGGACTTATTTCAAACACGTAGGATTCGAAGACAGTCTCGTTTGTACGAAGGAAATGAAGCTTCGTTTTGTCGCAGAGGATGAAGGCGTCCCTTCAATTGTTGAAGCTCTTGTTGATGATGTCGCCGTCAGGGCTTCTCGCATAACCTACCGGGGGATGCCGGATTCGGTTGTGGATCTTCTACTCGAGGGCGGCACATTTCTCGTCTGGCCCAGTCCCTTTAGGGATCAGGCCACTTTCGCCCTTCGCGTGATCCATTCCGGGGATGCTTCGCTGAACCTCTATGATGTGCGCGGGCGTCTGGTGAAGAATTTTTCCCTCGACAGCGCTCTACCGGGGTATGTGACCGTTCCATGGGATGGACGCGCTTCAAACGGGGAACGCGTCGAGTCGGGAATCTATTGGCTGCGGTTCCGCGATGGCGCGGCAAGGCACATCCGGCGGATTGTCCGGGTGCGCTGAGCTGGGCCGTCAAGGTCCAAAACGGATCCGCAACGGTTGCCGCTGCTGATACAGGGCGAGACGCGCCTCACTGGATTGGACGAGGGCTGTGATACCGGCCGATTGGGCGGCTCGTTGCGCCTGTTCTTCCATCTTCACCGCTGCATCAAACCGGCCGGTTTCGGCGTAAGCGGCGGCCAGTGTGCCCATAAAGAGAGCGTCTGAGAATCCCGTCCTCTCGCAGAGACTCGTCGCGATCCGCACCGCCTCCTCGCCGTCACGGTAGCGGGGATCCTGATGCGAGGCCAGGATCAAGGCCAGCTCATTGGCGAGGGGAGGGAAATTCGGGAAACGGCTGACCCCTTCCCGATACTTCATGAGCGCCTCGTCGGTCCTTCCCATCTTTAACAATCCATTGGCGTATTTGATTAAAACATCAGGCCGGCCCGGCTCCGATCGAAGCGCTTCGGAATAATTGAAAACGGCGTCGGGAATCCGGCCCCGTGAGATCTGGATATTTCCCAGTTCGATATAGGCATCGGCGTAATCGGGTTGCAGCCGCAGCGCCTCGGAAAATTGATCGGCGGCTTCCTCAAATTTTTGCTGAAGCAGATAGGCGTATCCCAGATTGTAATGGGCCTCGGCATAATCCGGCTTGATGGTGAGAAGTCTTTTCAACGTCACGATAACCTCATCAAGCCGCCCGGCTTCGCCGAGCGATGCGGCGAGATTGAACAGGGCGTCGACATGATGCGGGATATATCGAAGCGCCTCCCTGTATTCAGCGATCGCCTCCTCCAGCTCCCCCGCATCGGCAAGATGGTTGGCCAGGCCGAGATGAGCCTGGGCCTGTTCAGGATCGATCGTATCGGGCCTCGCGGGATCGGGTCCCGGTGAAAGCTCGATGAAACGACGGTAGTGCTCCATCGCCGCCGCCGCGTCGCCCTTTTGGGTGGCGATGTCGCCGAGAATGATATGAAGATTCAGGATGTCCGGATGATCTTTCATTAAGGCCCGGCAGAGGGAATCGGCTTCAGTGAAAGCGCCCGCTCCCATCAGATGCATCACATTTTGCAAGCCTTGATAAACGACCAGTAGATCCTTCGGATCCGGCCGGCTGTTATCAAACGTGAAGGACTCATCGATTTCACCGCCCGAAATATATCCCAGAGACTGAAGCCTTTCCCGGGTTTCCGCATCGGGCATCGCGCGGCTGTCGGCGCTGCCGCCGGTGGGCTGTTCCGCCAGCAAATTTTTGAGCCTGGCGCTCAAACGCCTCGCATGGCGCGGCTCCGCGCTCAGGCGGTTGTCGAGTTCGGCGCTATCGGTTTTTAAGTTATACAATTCAGCTCTTGGGGCCTGGATATATTTCCAATCCTCCGTGATGACGCCCAGCAGCGGGCTGCAGCCGAACTTGGTCGGAATCAGCGATTCGCAGAGAAGATAGCGTGTCGTCTCTCCTTTGGAAACAGCGCCTCCTTCCGCCAGCAGATCGATCCCTTGCATTATTTCGGGAATCTCGAGTCCGAGTTGTCCCAGAATTGTCGGGGGGATATCGATGAGCGAGGCCGGGCCGTCCAATTCCCGGGGATTTGATGCGTGGGGCGGTTTGATCATCAGCGGCACCCTGAGGGTGCTCTGGTAAATGTAATAGCCATGCACCAGCTCCTCGTGCTCGCGCAGGCCTTCACCATGATCAGCTGTGATAATGATTAGACTGGAGTCATAAATCTCCAGTTCTTTCAGCTTGTCGAGAACCTCGCCGATGCAATGATCGGTGTAGGCGATTTCTCCATCATAAGGCCGTCCGGGGTGGGCGGAGGCGTAGGGCTCGGGGGGGAGATAGGAATCATGAGGATCGTAATAGTGCAGAAAGAGAAAGAAGGGCCGGTTATGGGATTTCTGAAGGTAGGCTTCGGCGAGGCGGGTAACCTCCTGGGCCTTTCGTTCGCTGCCGCTGCTTTTATCCGCCGCCAACGAGGAATTCAACCTGTCGTTGTACAGTGTGAACCCCTGCTGAATTCCGAATCGTGAATCGAGCACAAAAGAACCGATGATACCAGCGGTGTCGTATCCGTGCTCACGAAGGATTTCAGCCAGAGTCGTCGCTGAGTCGTGAAGGCGGTAGGAAAGATTGTCGTGAACGCCGTGGACCAAGGGGTAGATCCCCGTCATCATCGAACAGTGGGAGGGCAGCGTCATGGGAACCGCCGAGACGGTGTTTTTGAAACGGATGCCGTCGCGGGCGAAGGCATCGATGCGAGGCGTTGTGTTGTGCGGATACCCATAGCAACTGAGATGATCCGGCCTGCAGGTGTCTATGCTGATAAGAATGACCGATGGAGCCGGCTTTTGCGGCGCTTTGGAGCAGGAGGGCAGGGCCATCGACAGAATGATCGCGGCGGCGATGATTAGAAGGGATGAGAAACGGCTCTGACGGGTTATCAGCATCTTTGGACCTCCGGATTATCTTACGGCCTCCCATCCGGTATATCAAGGGGCTCCGGAGCCCCCGGTTGCGGCATGACGCCTCGCTTCATTCTTGCCTGCCGATCCCGGGGTCGATACGATGCTCCCATGAGTGAGTATGGCGGTTATACCTACGGGAGCTCTTTTCCCTTGAAACGCTGGCTTCACCGGCGGCGGTTTGAAGAAGCGATTCATATTCTTTCCCTCTCATCCGATGACACCCTTCTTGATTATGGCTGCGGCGATGGTTTCCTGCTGAAGCAGATCATGGATCGGGATCTGCTCCCCGGCCGGCAACTTGTCGGATATGAACCCGCCGAGGTGATGTATCAGCAGTGCAAAGCGCAGTTGGCCGGAACTGATGCAAAAATCGTCTCAACCCTGAGCTCCATATCAAACCAGATCTTTTCGCGCGTCTGCTGTTTGGAAACCTGTGAACATTTGTCCGATACGGTGTTGGCGGATGTGTTGAATGATGTGGCGGGCTCCGTCAAAACCGATGGCATGGCCGTCATCTCCGTACCGGTTGAAATCGGCATCCCCGCCTTGCTGAAAAACACCTTTCGGTATTTTAAGAATCCAAAGGGGAGGGGGTTGACTCTCAAGAAATTCATCCAGGCTTTTCTCGGTCTGAAGATCGACAGAGGGGAGGCGGGGGAATTATCGGATCTCCCTTACTATTATTCACATATTGGATTCGACTACCGGGTCTTCAAGCAAAAGCTGGAGCAATACCTTGTCATTGATGCCGTCACCTATTCACCCTTGCACATTTTGGGACCGTTTCTCGGGATGACCGTTTATTATACATGCACCCGGCGGCCAACCGGATCTCATGACCGGTTACAGGAACAGAGGAGTTGAAATGAACGAGCGGCTCGAATACATGCGGCTTGAAGATGAAAAAGACGTGCGGGCGCTTCAAGATATCACCAGTAAAGCCTTTCATTTCACGCCGCCCCATTGGGAGATCTACTTCAACCGGATTGGCACGGCGAATTTCCGGATTGTCCGCCGCCAGGGGCGCGTTATCGGGGGTTTGGCTGTTTATCCGATCGGCCAGTACTTCGGCGGCCGCCGGCTTCCAATGGCCGGTGTCGCGGCGGTTCAAATTTCCCCCGAGCAGCGGGGGTATGGAGCGGCCGGATTCCTGATGAAGTCCCTGTTGGAGGAGTTGCATGACGAGGGTGTGCCGCTCAGCACGCTCTATGCTTCCACCCAGGCCTTTTACCGAAAGGCCGGGTATGAACAGGCCGGCAACCGGATTCAGTACGAATGTCCTCTTGTCTATCCCAAGAACGGGAGGAGTGATCTTCCCATCCACCCGGTCGACCCATCTCATCACGCACCTTTTCAATCCATCGCGACGAAACGCGCCGGGCTTTCCAATGGCCAGCTCGACCGAAACGAGACAATGTGGGAGAAAATCGCCACCCAGAAGGATCAGATCGTTTATGCCTATCTGATCGGCGAGGAATCCCATCCAGAAGGATATATTTTCTTCCATCAAGAGAAATCCACGGGCTTGGGATACTCTCTTCATATTCATGATATGGCCGCCCTCACTCCGGCCGCCGGCCGTGCGCTCTTGGATTTCCTGATGGGGCATGGGCCGATCGGCCGAAGCGCCGTATGGGCCGGGCCGGCGATTGAACCCCTTCTTTGTATAACCGCCGAACAGAATTTCCAGGTCAAGCGATCGATGCGTTGGCTGACTCGTCTTGTCGACCTGAGACGGGCGTTGACGCTCCGGGGATATCCGGACGGCGTCGAGGGGGAGATCCATTTCATGATTGATGACGACCTCTTGCCGGCGAACTGCGGACGCTTTGTTCTCAGCGTGGGGGGTGGAAAGGGGGCGATCCGCGAGGGGGGGCGTGGAGATCTCCGTGCGAGGTGTGGAGGCATCGTTCCGCTCTATACCTCTCTTTTTACGCCCGATCAGCTCCAGGCGCTGGGTTTCCTCCAGGCCGGCGGAGGCGTCCTCGAACTCGCCACAAAAATCTTCTCCGGTCCCGAGCCCTGGATGCCGGATATGTACTAGGTGGAATGATGGGCCGACCTCCTTTCCATCGGCGGGACCCTTCCGCTGGCATCACCGTCCTCCTGGCCGGTCTCTTTTTTCTCTCCGGTTTTGCCGGATTGGGATATGAAATTATCTGGACGCGGATTTTCGCCATCGGCTTGGGTGCGGAGATTCTTGCGATGCTTGCCGTGCTCGCCGCGTTTTTTGCGGGCTTCGGTCTCGGCGCCTGGGCTCTCGACGGAAAGATCAGTCGCAGCCGGGTCCCGGGCCGCTGGTACGCCGCGGCCGAGGCGGTGATCGGCGCCTGGGCACTTGTTCTTCTCATTGTGATACCCGCAGTGAATCGGATGATGCCGGCCCTTCTCGGTTTGAATCCCAGGCCGGTTGAACATTTAGCTCTCGCCTTCTGCGCCACCTTTATCTGTCTGCTCCCGGCCACCTTTGCGATGGGGGCGACGCTGCCCGCCATGGATCGCCTTTTCTCGCGGATCCGCGCCCATGGCCGGTCGATCGGCGGTCTCTACGCGATCAATACGCTCGGCGCCGTCGCCGGTGTCCTGGGCGCAACCTTTATCCTGCTCCCCCGCATCGGATTCCGCCTGAGCTTTATCTTTCTCGCCTCCATCAATTTACTCTGCGCGGCCGCCATCTTTCGGATCTCCGGCGCGGACGAACAATCCCGGCCCGAGATCGATGAACCCATGGCGGAGAGGCCAAACCCGTTCCGCCTGAAACTCATGCTCTTCGGCACCGGTCTCCTCGGCATCGGTTACGAGGTCTTGGGTGTCCGTGTTCTTTCCCAAGTTCTCGAGAACACGATCTATAGTTTTGCTTCAACTCTGGCGGTCTATCTCATCGGCACCGCCGCCGGAGGGGCCCTTTATCAAAAATGGGCCGCCAAAGCCGGGGGAAAGTCCTTTCTCTCCATTCTCTTCCCAGCCCTATCCTCCAGCTGTCTTCTCGGTCTGATCGCACTTTCAGAGTCCGGCGCGCTTTATCAATCGATTCATGCGGCGCTGGGCGGCGGCATGGCGGCGGCCATCGGAGCGGAGATGGCGACGGCTGGTCTGGTCTTTCTGCTACCGACGCTTCTCATGGGCGCCGTCTTCAGCCATCTGGCGCAATCGGCCCGAACCCGTGTGGGGGGTGTGGGGCGCGCGCTGGCGATCAATACACTGGGAGCGGCGCTGGCGCCCTTCCTTTTTGGATGGATCCTGCTGCCGAGGACCGGCGCCGGCGCCGCCCTTATGATCGTGGGAACGGCCTATCTGCTGCTGCTGCCCGTGTACCGTTCGCGGGCGGCGCTTCTCGGCCTCATCCCGCTCCTGCTGCTGCCGCTTCTTCCCCATTCCTTTCATTTGATCCAACCCCCGCCGGGCGGCCGCCTGGTGGCGCTTAAAGAAGGGGTGATGGCTGCTGTTTCCGTCGTGCAGGATGCGGACGGCGGGCTTTTGTTAAAGGTGAACAACCGCTTCCGCATGGGGGGAACACCGAGCGCCTTCGGTGAACGGCGGATGGGGCGGATTCCCTTGCTGCTGCATCCGCATTCGAAGCGGGCCCTCTTTCTGGGCTTGGGCACGGCGATCACTTTCGGCGCGGCGGGCGATCATCCGGGAGTCATGGCGGATGGTGTGGAGCTGATTCCGGAGATTATCGATCTCCTGCCGTATTTCCGCGACGTCAATGGCGACCCTCAATCGCGGCCCCAGCTGCATCTCGCCGTGGCCGACGCCCGCCGCTACATCCAAGCCGTCAAGGAACCCTATGATGTCATTGTGGCGGATCTCTTTCATCCGGCGCGGGATGGAGCCGGGTCGCTTTATACATTGGAGCATTTCCAGATGATCCGGGATGATCTGAAACCTGAGGGGTTATTCTGTCAATGGCTCCCGCTTTATCAGATGGATTTGGATCTCCTGCGGACGATTATACAGACATTTCAACAGGTTTTTCCCGAACCTTGGGCTTTTCTGGCGCATTACAACGCCTTGACGCCCGCCCTGGGCCTGGTCGGCCGTGTCGAATCCCACCGTTACCCGCCCGACATCCTCCATGCGGCCTACTCCAGCCCGGGGTTCGCTGAAGTATGCCGGCGGGAAGGGATCTCCGGCGCATTGGATCTCTTTGGATGTCTCATTGCCGATCCGGATGATCTCATTGATCTCGCCGCCGGCGCTCCGCTTAACACCGATAATCTGCCGTTGGTCACTTTCACCGCGCCCCGCTTTGTGTATCGGAGCGGGAATATTTCTTATACATTGCTCGAAACTCTGCTTGAACGGTGCCAGGTCGATCCCGGACCTTTGTTCCAACCGGCCGCGGCGGAGGGGGATCCTTCTTTTCTGGACCGGCTCGGCCTCTTTCTGGAAGCCCGCGATATCTATCTTCGCGGCGACATGCGCCGCATTGACGGCGATGAGGATGGAGCGATCGAGTTATATGTCAGAAGCGCCGGCGTGACGCCTGACTTTAGAACCGGGTATGACATTGCCCTCTTGATGGCCCGAAGAAGGGCCGGCGCGAATCCGGGGGAAGCGCGGGCGATCCTGGAAGATCTTATAAGAAGCCGTCCCTCCAGACCCGAGGCGCGCCGGTTGCTGCAGGAATCGCCTTAAAACGAAAGGAGGTCCGCCATGCGAGCCATGGTTCTGGAATCACCGTGCAAGCCTTTGATTATGAAAGAGATTTCGGATCCTGTTCCGGAAACCGGACAGGTCCTTGTGAAGGTTCATGCCTGCGGCATTTGCCGGACCGATCTGCATATCGTCGACGGCGAGCTTCCCGACCTCGGCCGGCCGGTCATTCCCGGTCATCAGGTTGTGGGCCGTGTCGTCGGCGTCGGCTCCGGCGTTAACGATCTTTCCGAGGGAGACCGGGTCGGATTGCCTTGGTTGGGATGGACCTGCGGCCGCTGCGATGATTGTTCAAACGGCCGGGAGAATCTCTGCGACCAGGCCAAGTTTCATGGTTATCAATTAAACGGCGGTTTCGCGGAAAAGGTGTGCGCCGATGCCCGTTACGCCTTTCCGATTCCCGATGGATATCCGGATCTACAGGCGGCCCCACTGCTCTGCGGCGGACTCATCGGCTACCGGGCCTACCGCATGGCCGGCGAAGGCAAGCGGCTCGGCTTTTACGGTTTCGGATCGGCCGCCCATATCCTGATTCAGCTGGCCCGCTACGAGGGGCGGGAGGTTTATGCTTTCACCCGTTCGGGTGATGAAGAAAGGCAAAACTTTGCCCGGCGGCTCGGGGCCGTCTGGGCCGGTTCGTCGGATGACATTCCGCCCGAGCGCCTCGATGCGGCCATCCTTTTTGCGCCGGTGGGCGCTCTCGTCCCGCGTTCGTTGGAACATGTCCGGAAGGGGGGACGGGTTGTCTCCGCCGGCATCTATATGAGTGATATACCCTCGTTCCCGTATAAGATCCTGTGGGGAGAACGATCGGTCCATTCGGTCGCCAATCTCACCCGCCAAGACGGCGTCGAATTTTTGAAGCTGGCGCCGCGTGTGCCGGTACAAACCGAGGTTTCAACGTATCCCTTGGAGGAGGCGAACCGGGCTTTGGATGATCTGCGGCACGGGCGTTTCAACGGTTCCGCCGTGCTGGTGCTTTAGCCGGCGGGATTCCGAACCTGCCCGCCGCCGCGTAATCAGGCTAGGGCGTTCCGGCTCCCTCCGGAAGATTTGTATAATCCAGCTCGGAACCCAGCATGCTGTGGGGGATCATAAAGATCGCAAAGACCACCAATCCGGCGAAGATAATCCAGGCTCTGTTTCTTTGGCCGCCGCGATTGCGGAACCAGGCCCAGATCCAGACGATAACGGCGATCAGCATCTTGTTGTCGGTGAGATCATGCCCCCGCGGAAATCCCGTCCAGAAAGCGCCGAACGCGTACTTTTGCATGATGGGGCCCATGATCATTCCGCCGATCAGGAGAAGACCCAATGTAAGGCCGAGCGTACTGGAGGGATTTCCCTTCGGCCGGATCGCCTCTATCGTCGTCCGGTTGGCGAAGAGCATGGCGAGGAAAATCAGAAAAACATGCGGCCAGAGGACGACTCCAGGCACAGCCCCCTTGTAGCGTATCGTGACGGGAGTTTCGCCGCTCAAGGAGATGGGTTCATCCCCTTTCTCGAGATAGACGAAGTAGATCATTTTTCCGGCGGACGGCTGGCGGGGGAGAGTGGTGGTCAATCGCCCTTCCCGCCGGATCATCTGAAGTGTTATCCAATCGTCATGAGAGCGGAGTCTTTTGTATTTAACGAGTCCGGTAATCGACGGATCGGAGACATCGATTGCGACCAGCGCATCCTTTCCGACGACTTCGGTGCGCAATAACTTGAATTTTATATCTGTGTTCCCGACCGTTGTTTCCCCCCGGAGGGGGGTGGTGGGACCGGTCACGCGCTGGTAAACAGCCGACGCCGCGGTGATGAAAAATGCGAGGACCCAAATCAAAATTCTAGCTAACATTCAAGCATACCAATTTTTCTTTTATACTCCTCAGTAATCATTCTTTCTCGCCGCGCCGGAGATGAACATCAATGCGGGGTGATTCACCCGGCGCAAGGATAATCATTTCAGCTTTACTCAAGACATCCTCCATCACTTTGCGATACAACTCCACTCGCGTTTGAAGAGGCGCGTCACGGTTTTGTTGCAGGAGAGGTCCAAACCATTGTGCGGCTCCCACCGCCGCTGAAAATCTGTTTTCGGCCTCCACTTCAGCCGCGGCAATCATCTGGGCTGATTCGGCCCGGGCCAGGCTGAGCTTGCGCTCGCGCTGGCTTTCCGCATTATTGATCGACTGGGCTGATTCGGCCCGCGCGTCGCTTACCCGGCGGAAGGCCGCGGCCGCCTCAACCGGGGGATCGACCGATTGTAATGTTACGGCCACAACGGTGATGCCGGTCCCATACTTCTTGAGCCAATCTTGGGTCTTGATGCGGACCTCATTCTGAATCAATGTCTTCCCGGATGTCAGGATATCGTCAACCTTCATTTTGCTGGCCGTCTCCAGGAGAGCGGTGCGTACCGCTTGCTGCAGCACATCGTCGGGCGACTTCGTTCCGAAGAGATATTCTCTCAGCCCGCTGATGCGGTATTGTACAACAATGTCGGTGTCAATGAGGTTTTCATCGCCGGTTATAAATTCAAGCTTTGAACCCGTATCACCGGCAATCCGAATTCGATGCACCTCGCCGGTCTTCGCGATTTGGGTTTCATCGACGGGTCTGGGGATACAGAAATGCAGGCCGGGCCCGATGCCCTCGCGTTGGAGGCCGCCGAATCTCTTCAGGACGGCGGCTTCACCGTTCTGAACCGTATAGATCCCGCCGGCGATCCAGATCAGAGCGATGAGAAAGACGCCCAGCAGGGCTAATAGGCCCTTATGGCCGGTCATCCAAAGAGCGCTCCGCCGGATGATGACAGTGCTCGCCGGTTTTGTCCCCGGTCTTTTCGATGTTGGGTCATTCACCGGTAAGGACCTTCATGAGTTTTGAGTCGGATTCGATGAAGATCGTCGTTTCCTCGTCAATGATCTTTTTATAGCTCTCTAGTGTTCTTAAGAAGCGGTAGAACTCCGGATCCTCGGCATAGGCCTCGCCCAGAATGCGCAGGGCTTCGGCCTCGCCGGCGCCTCGAATCGAATCGGCCATCGATCGGGCCCGCGCGAGAATGCGTTCGCGCTCCGTCGTCGCCTCCGCCTTAATCACAAGCGCCGACTCCTCTCCCTCGCTGCGGTACCGCGTGGCGATCCGCGACCGCTCCGCACGCATCCGGCTG
Source organism: Candidatus Eisenbacteria bacterium (assembly GCA_018831195.1). NCBI lineage: Bacteria > Candidatus Eiseniibacteriota > Candidatus Eiseniibacteriota bacterium. The sequence continues at coordinate 27,573 of JAHJDP010000117.1, forward strand.
ATAACACTGGATCGGTTCTGATCGGGGAAATTGAATCCATTGATCTGGAAGTCGAGTACTTCGATTCCGAAACCCGCGGAGGTGATCTGGTTCATAGCCTCGGTGACGCGCCGGCTGATATCCGCGAACTTGACGGATTTGCCCGTCACGTCGAGGAAAGAGTCCATCGGTTCACTTCCAATGGCGGCGCCCAATTCAGAAACCGAGATGTCCAGCAGCCGGGCCTCCGCCTCGTCCCGGGTCCGCACTGTTTGTGTATAGCGCAGCGGATCGGCAATGTGCCAGCAAATAAAACTATCGATGAGAAGGTTCTTTTTGTCTGCGGTCAACATCTCAATCGGTTCGTTATCAAAAAGAAGGAGCCGGGAGTCGAGCCGTTCAACATCGTCGATCGGCCATGGCATTTTAACATTCAGTCCCGGCTGGGCCACTTTTGGAAGGGGCCGTCCAAAGCGAGTCACCACGGCGATTTCCGTCTCGTCGATCGCGAACAGCACGGTCGAAATCCAGCCGAGAAGAAGAACGGCCAAGAGACCCCAGAAGAAAGAACGTCGGGTTTTCATCTCATTTTCCTCTCAGTTCCCGCTGGGAGCCGGCAGGGTTGCGGGGAGCTTCCACAAAATCACGCCATGCCCTTGTGTGCCCGGGGGGACAATGAATTTCTGGCGCCCCGCCAATACGGACTCGCTCGTTTCAAGCCAGAGCAGATCTCTCAAAATAGCAGGATGCCGTTGATAAGCCTCAACCTGCGCGATATATCCTATGGCTTTGCCTTTCGCTTCGGCCGTCGCGGCCAGGGAGACCGCCTCTACTTCAGCGATTTCCACTTTTGATTGCCCTCGCGCGATGGGGATTTCACGCTCCGTGACGACATAGGCTTCATGAATGAAGGTCTGACGGTCTTCCCGGGCGCTTGAAACGTCGCGGAAGGCGTGGACCGCTTCCTGAGGCGGATGGATATCGATCAGATGGATGGAGACAATACGGATTCCGGTTTTGAGATGGGTTAAATGGGTTTGCAGGTTGTCGCGGATATACAATTCGACGTGGGACCGGTCGCTCGTGAGCAGTGAATCCAGCAAACTGGAACCGATGATCTCGCGGGCTACGGCCTGAGCGTAAAGATTAACCAGATCCAAGCTTTTATCCAATTCATAAAAATAGTTATAGGGGTCGGAGAGGAAATAATGAACTGAAAAGCTCATCTCAAACAGGTTTTCGTCGCCGCTCAGATAACTCGCGACGGTTGGATCGGAATTCATCGCGGCCACGGGGCTATGCCAGACATCCGGCGGAGACTGGCTGCGGAGTTCGCGGCGGTTGGCGATCATCTCAAGATCAGTGCGGTATCCGACGTCGGTCTTTCTGGGATAGTTGACCCGCCAAACATCAATTCCCCCGAACGGAGCCGGAAGCGCCCAATGGAGTCCGGGGGCGAGATTCTTCCTCGTTACTTTGTTAAAGACCCGGCCGAACCCCATCGAATCCGGCGGAACACTTTTGAAACCCGTGAGTCCATAGATCAGGATGCCGAGAATGAGGGATCCGCCGATCATGGCGCGGCGGATCGGGATTTTATGGGCGCGGATGGACGCGATCGCCGATTGTGTTCCCGGATGCTCGCGGATCGAGATGAAGTTCCCCCGCATTTGTGATAGCGGTTCGCGGGCGGCGCCGGCCCAGAGCCGCCAGACAAGAAGCGCAGCGAGAAGAACAACACACAGAAAATGTAAGAGCGCTGTTAACCCGCCGGCGGGGGGCGCGAGGCTGGCTGAAATTGTTAAACCCGTGACGCGGAGGAGAGCATCGAGAGCCAAGCCCCAGGCAAGGGTCCCCAGGATGACACTGATGAGATAGATCTTCAGAAAGCGGCGCCCGAAGTGATTCGCCACAACCAGAATACTGACGATACTCACCGCGGGACCGGCCAGAAGCAGCACCAGGGCCGTCCCGGGACTGAATCCGGCCGCGACGAGAGCGGCCGCCACCGGCGTGCTCCCGGATGAACAGGTATACATGGGGACGGCGATCAGGAGGACGACAATCATTGTGAGGAGCTGTGAACCGGCGCCGCGCTCCGCCAAATCCGCCGGGAATAAAGCGCCGAGCACACCGGCGAGGAGAAGACCGATGATGAGATAAAAAGCGATATCGTCGAGAGCCCGGGTGAAGGCATACCGCCCGATCGAGTGCAAAATAGCGGGGAAAGGGACAACCGATTCTTCCGGCTTGGATTTGATGGGCGCTCCGGATGATTTTTGTGGAAATTCCAGGAAGAGCGAGCGGAGCCACCTTTTGAAAGAGAGCCGGAATTGCCGGAAACCGACAAAATCTTCTGGGTTTTGATCGAGATGAGAAGCCTCATCGATCCGGCATCCGCACTCCGGGGGCTGGGCGGCTGCGCCGGTATGGGGTGCGCCACCCTCTTCGTCGCTCGTCGAGGCGATCGAGAGGATCCCGGCGAGTGTTCCCGTTAGGAATGAGGCGAGAGGACGGAAGATCGCCATGAGGGGGCCCAGCAAACCCCAGGTGAGGATCAGCGCGGCGATATTTGTTTCGGGAGTCGTGATAAGAAAAGAGGCGGTCGCCGGCTCACTGGCTCCCCGGCGGTGCAGGGCAATGGCGGTCGGGAGAACGCTGCAGCTGCAGAGGGGGAGCGGGATGCCGAGGAGAGCCGCCCTGACGACGGCGGAAAGGCCCGATTGACCCATCCATCTCAAAATGCGGCTCGGAGAGAGCAGAATCTGAAGAACTCCTGCCATCAGCAGCCCAAAGAGGATAAAGGGCGCGGCCAGGTAGAAGAGGTTCCAGGCCTCGGTCAATACAGTGGGAATCCAACTCACATTGCAGTCCTCGACGGCGGTGATACCCCACCCGGTTGGGTGGATTTCCATCAAAGGGATCAGGGGAAGTCTAACGCAAATACATATTTTAGAAAGTCCCCTCTTCAACCTTTCATCCTAGCCGAGTCTGCAATCCGTCGCTATAGGTACAAATTTTTATGACACGGTTTGATTCGGTCCACTAATCTTATGTCGAGTCGCCTTGGTTTGAATGGGGCAGGAGAATATTATGATGTCACAATGGGTCAGGGGCCTCCTTGGAGGCGCCGTCATCCTTTTTCTTGGGGCTTCGGCCTCGTCAGTGGAAGCATCGGCTGATCCGCTTTCGGTTTTTGTCAGTGTCCTGCCGCTGAAGTCCTTTGTTGAGAGTGTCGGGGGAGATCGCGTGCAGGTATCCGTCATGGTCGGCCCCGGTCAGAGTCCCGCCACCTATGAACCGACACCGAAGCAGATGTCGCAGCTGGCGGAATCAAGGCTCTACTTTAGGGTCGGGGTCCCCTTTGAGAATGTTTGGATCGACCGGCTGCAATCGGTCAATCCGCAGATGATGATCATTGATCTGAGAAAAGATCTTCCCCTGAGGACCTTTGAGGCGGGCGGCGCCGGCGCTTCGCATGCGGGTCATGATCATGTAGAAGAGCATGACCATGGCTCGTTTGACCCGCATGTCTGGACAAGCCCGCCGCTGGCAAAGATGATGGCGGAGAGGATTCGGGACACTCTGAGAGAGCTCGACGCCGGGAACAGCGCTCTCTACGACGAGGGGTATCGGCGATTTTCCGCGGAGCTGGACAGCCTGGATGCCGATATCCGCCGGGAATTGGCGGATCTCCCCTCCCGTAGATTCATGGTTTTCCATCCCTCATGGGGGTATTTCGCCGAAACGTATAACCTTGAGCAGATTCCTATCGAGTATGAGGGGAAGGAGCCTGGCGCAAAGATGTTGGCGCGGGTGATACAAATTGGGAAGGAAGAGGGCATCAGAGTCGTTTTTGTACAAGAACAATTCAACGCCTCCATTGCGGAAACGGTGGCCCGGGCGATCGGCGCGCAAGTCGTCAAGGTGGATCCCCTGGCGCCGGATTACGCGGCGAACCTGAAAAGGACGGCGGCGGCCTTTGCCACAGCCATGAGATAGTGATGGAACCGGTCATCGTTTTTAAGAATCTCTCCTTCTCCTACGGATCGTTCCCGGTGCTCCAGAATATTGATCTCACCATTGAAAGGGGTGAATTTCTCGGTGTCGTCGGGCCCAACGCCGGCGGTAAGAGCACCCTTCTTAAAATCGCACTGGGGCTTCTTGAGCCCTCGTCCGGCTCCGTAACGGTACTGGGCCGGAGGGCGAGCCAGGGGCGGGAAGCGATAGGGTACGTTCCGCAGCGCGCCACGGCGGTGCGGGATTTCCCTATTTCAGTCGAAGAAACGGTTCTACTGGGAAGGCTGAGCGCCACGCACCTTATCGGCGGATATCGACAGGAGGATCGGGCGGCCGCGGAACTGGCCATGAATGAGGCCCAGATACTCGATATTAGAAGCCGCCCGCTCGGCAACCTTTCCGGAGGGCAATTTCAAAGGGTTCTGATCGCCCGCGCGCTGGCGGGAGAGCCCAAAATCCTCATGTTTGATGAGCCGACAGCCAATATTGATCCGCATGTTGAAAAATCGATCTTCGATCTTCTCCGGCAATTGAATGAGCGTATGACGATCATCGTCGTCTCGCATGACATCGGATTCATATCCCAGTATGTGACCCGAGTCGCCTGTCTGAATAAAACGCTGGTCTGTCATAGAACCTCCGCGCTTACCGGTGAAACGATTGAAAGGATTTACGGATCCGATATACACTTGATAGACCATAAACACCATCTCGGTCCGGAGCCCCCGTCATGAGTGGTTTCTTTCAAGCCTTAATGAACCAGAGCTTTCTCCAGAATGCCCTTCTGGCCGGGATTCTGGCGAGTATTGGTTGTGGTGTTGTGGGCACCTACGTTGTCGTTAAGAAGATCGGCTATTTGGCGGGGGGGATCGCCCACGCCGTGCTGGGCGGGATGGGGCTCGCCATTTTTCTCGGACAACCGCCGATGGCCGGCGCGACGATTGCGGCCCTGGTTGCGGCTCTGATCATCGGCTGGGTCAGCCTTCGATGGAGGCAGCATGAGGATACCCTGATCGGCGCCCTGTGGGCGGTTGGGATGGCCATCGGTATCATTTTTATCTCCAAAACCCCGGGATATAACGTTGATTTGATGAGTTATCTCTTCGGCAATATTCTGATGGTCTCGCGACTTGATATCATCATGATGACGATTTTGGATCTCGTAATCATTCTCATCGTCTTTCTCTTTTATAGACTTTTTCTCGCCGTTTGTTTTGACGACGAGTTTGCCCGCCTCCAAGGTGTTCCGGTGAATCTTTTCTATTTACTTTTACTTTGCCTGACGGCGCTGACGGTTGTCCTTCTCATCCAAGTTGTCGGGCTTATTCTTGTCATCGCCCTTCTGACCCTCCCCGCCGCCATTGCGGGCCACCATGTCGGATCCCTGGGACGGATGATGGTTGTCGCTGTCATTCTCGGCGCTCTATTTACAAGCGGCGGCCTGATTCTTTCGTATGAACCGGATCTTCCCGCGGGCGCCTCCATCATTCTCTTGGCGGCGGGCGGCTATATTCTTTCTTTTTTCGGAAAATACCTGATGACCCGCCGGCGCCGGAAACGGACGAGTTGAAGGTCGAGGCCGGCTCACCGGCCGCATCAAACATCCGCGCCCCAACGGGCTTGCGAAAGGGATGTCTTTATGGCAAGCTCCGGCGTTGATCAGACTTTTGAAAGATAAGGTCCCCGAAGTTGTGGGATAGGGGCTCAGGCGCTCTCAATATTCAGTTGCCGCTGTAGAACGGGGATGAATGATGCTCAAGAAAACACCGACACGAAGCGGAAGGGCCTGCAGGGTCACCTTCACACTTCCCACCGAGGTTGAAGCGAAAAAGGCCCATTTATGCGGTGATTTCAATGGCTGGGAAAGACCGGGGCGGCCGATGATCCGCCGCAAGGATGGCCGCTTCTCCACAACATTGACCCTGAAAACCGGCCGCGAGTATAGGTTTCGTTATCTTCTCGATGGAGAAAGGTGGGAAAACGATTGGGTTGCCGACAACTATCTCCCGAATCCCTTTGGCGGGGAAGATTCGGTCCTCAAGCTATAATTTCCAGCCCTTTCTCTATTTCATGCGGGTGTACACATCAAAGCGGTCCATCCATCGTCTCTTCGGCCACAATCTGATATAATCAAAAAGGGTCGTTCCCGGCACCGTCATTCTCCATCTGTGGTGGGAGAGGTTTCCGACCAGGGCCACATCTTTGGGCCATGTCAAGGGTCTACTAAGGAGTCAAACACAATGAGTCACCTATTCCGCAGGGCCGACCGGTTCCATACCGGACATCGGTGTTTTCTTCTCACTGTTGCGCTCGCCGTGATCTTCCTGTTGGGAATGGGCGGCCGGGCCCAGGGGGTCGATATTATCGACTTGCACCATAACACTTCTAGCGGAGTGCCGGCAGCTCCCTATGGAATCGGGACCGCGGTGACGGTTCATGGCGTTGTGACGGTCGGCTCTGGTGTTTTTACAGCCGACTATACAGATGTATGGGTGCAGGATGGCACTGCAGGGATCAATATTTATCACTATGCGGTTCCGCATCAATTCGCTCTTGGGGATAGCGTGACGATTAACGGGACCATTGATCAATATCGCGGTTTGACGGAAGTCGCAATGACAACTTATACGGTTCATTCAAGCGGGGCGACGCCGCCGGAACCCCTCGTTGTAACCTGCGATGACGTTGAGCACGCCTTTCTACCCGACTACAGCGAACCGAATGAAGCCCGTCTTATCCGGATCAATGATGTCTCTTGGACCGGAGCATGGCCGAGTTTCAGCGGACCCATTACGCTGCATGACGAGTCAGGGACTTGTGTCCTCTATATTGATGGAACGACCGCCATACAGAATATGACGCCGCCGGCCGGATCATTTGATGTGGTCGGTATTGTAAAGCAGTATGCCGGATTTACCCCTCCGTACACCTCCGGTTATGAGCTGATGCCCCGCAGTTCCGGTGATTTTTTCATCCATGCCGGTCCCCAAATCGTCAACGGCCCCCGCGAAACCGAGCTTCAACATAATGACGTCACGATCCATATTGAAACATCAACCGCGTGCACGGCCGTTATCTCCTATGGTCTGACCGACGCCTATGAGATCGGAACGGCGACGGACGGTGTGTCGACAACAGTTCATGATATCCTCACCGGCGGACTGGATCCCGCGACGGTCTATCACTATTCGATCGATCTTGAAGACGGAACCGGGCTCACGACGACGCCGGACCGCCTCTTTAGTTCCGCTTCAGCGGCGGGTGGCATAGGAACGATTCAGGCGATCTTTAACAAATCGGTTGATCATAATGTTGCGACCTATGAACAGGCATTGGGCGGCCAGGATTTGGAGGGGTGGATAATCGACCGGATTGACGCCACGAATCTCACCCTTGATGTTGCGATCTATAGTTTTGATCTTCCCGCCGTTGCCGATGCATTGATCGCTGCGAAAAATCGCGGTGTCCAAATCAGGTTCATCTATGATAATCGCGATACCTATCAGGCTGAGGTGACACGCTTGATAAGTAATGGAATCACGGTGATTGATGATGCTTATGGCGCCAATACCGGAAATGAAATCATGCATCATAAGCTCTGGGTGTTTGACGCCTATAGCCCCGATCCTGCTGATCCGTGGGTATATGCCGGGTCCTGGAACCTCAGCGTTCAGGGTACGAATACCGACGCGCAGAATGTCATCATGATTCAGGATCAGGCCCTGGCCCGAACTTGTACAATAGAAATGGATGAGATGTGGGGTTCCTCGAGCGCAACGCCGAACGCCTCAAACTCCCATTTCGGCACGAACAAGATCGACAATACCCCCAAAATCTTCAATGTCGGCGGGAAGGAAATCGAGATCTATTTTGCGCCTTCGGATCCGTGGCTGGGGGCATTGATCGATCAGGTCGAAACAGCGGATCTTTCCATCAATTTCTGCATCTTGAGCTTTACTCGATTTGATCTGACCAATGAAATGGAAGATCGCTGGCTGAACTCGCCGGGGATGAAAATCCGCGGTGTGTTTGATTCCGGAGAAAGCGGAAATACCGGGAGCCAGTATTTTCCCATGAATGGCGAGGGAGATTATCCCTGGGATCCTCCCGCCGATGTGATGTTCGACGCGGAAACAGGCGCATTGCACCACAAGTATATGATCATTGATGTCGACCATCCCAGCTCCAATCCAGTCATTGCCACCGGGAGCGCCAACTGGAGCAATGCCGCCGTCGGCGACAATGATGAGAATCACATCATCATTCATGATCCCATCACGGCGAATAAGTACTTCCAGGAATTTTCAGCACGCTACCAGGCGGCGGGTGGGGGCGAGGATCTCACCACTGGAATCAACGATTCGGCTCCACCGGCCATGCGGTTCCGGGTCGGACCCAATCCGGCATCGTTCCGGTTGCAAACCGAGTTTTCACTCACCAATAGCGGACGGGTCATTTGTGATCTCTACTCGGTCGACGGCCGGCGGGTTGAGAGATTGATCGATCACATCATGACGGGCGGGAGGCACACCCTTAGCTTGGATCTCAGGCGGAATCAGGATTTGGCCTCCGGTATGTACTACATCCGGCTGTCGACCCCGGATGGTGAACAGATGCGCCCCATAACGCTGGTGCGTTAATCTCGCGCAAAATGGCTTTCCATGACGGGATCCGAGTGAATTCGGGTCCCGTCTTGTCAGGAGAATCCCCGCAAGCCGACTTGTCACAAACGATTAGAAAATTTTCCAATTGAATGTTTTTTGTCTACACCGCAAACTAACCGGTTAACGAACCTTATGGGTCGCCCCGCTGCGCATCGGCATTTCATAAGCGCTTGCAAGAAAGCGCACAGGTGGGCTAGTATGCTTTGCGCATAGGTGTTGGGCGGATGTGCAAGGGTTAATCTATGTCATCACCATCCCGGGGGCTTCGGCGGTTGAGATGAGACATATCTCTCAGGGATTTGGAACTGCCGGAGGTCATTTAATCATAGGATTCGAGGAGGCGATCATATGAGCAAGCTACTGGAAAGACTGAAGGAACTCATTCCTCAATGGCGCCAAGAACGTGCCGAGATTCTCAAGAACCACGGAGATGTCAAAATCTCCGACGTGAACATTACACAGGCATACGGCGGGATGCGCGGAGTCAAAGGGATGATCTGTGATACATCCCTCGTTGAACCGGACAAGGGATTGATTATCCGCGGCTACCCTCTTTTGAAGATCAAGGATTTATGGCCTGAAGAGACTTTTTATCTCCTCCTCACCGGCGATCTTCCGGATGAAAAGATCAAAAAAGATATGATGTTGGAGTATGACAAGAGATCTCAGGTTCCGGGCTATGTCTATGATGTTCTTCAGGCTATGCCGGAAGATTCTCATCCCATGTGTATGTTTAACACGGCCATTTTAGCGATGGAAAAGGAGAGTGTCTTCCGCGCCTGGTACGACAAGGGGATGCAGAAGGATGATTACTGGATTCCGGCTCTGGAGGACAGTCTCCAGATACTGGCCAAACTCCCTGGAATCGCCGCCGCCGTTTATCGTATCCGGTATAACAAAGGAGATCTTATCTCCTGGATACCGGGTCTTGATTGGGGCGCCAACTTCGCAAATATGCTGGGGCTTCCCGATCCCGAGGGCACCTTTGCCAAGCTCATGCGACTCTATCTCCACTTCCACAGCGATCATGAGGCGGGAAATGTCTCGGCCAATACCTGCCATACCGTCGGTTCGGCCCTTTCCGATCCCTACTATGCCGTCTCGGCGGGGCTTAACGGTCTTGCCGGCCCCCTGCATGGCCTGGCCAACCAGGAATGTTTGGCTTGGATTCTGGAAACAATGCAGAAATTCGGCGGGGCGCCTTCTGAAGAAGAGATCCGCGATTATGCCTTTGAGACGCTGCGAAGCGGCAAGGTCGTTCCAGGATACGGTCATGCTGTTCTCCGGGTCACCGATCCCCGGTTTACCGGATTCAATGAGTTCGGACGCGAGTACCTGCCGAACGACCCCGTTTTCAAGACGGTCGACGCCGTCTTCAGGGTCGTGCCGAAGGTTCTCGGGGAGTTCAGTGAGGAACGGGTGAAGGCGGGCAAGGCGCCGATCGCGAATGTCTGGCCCAATGTGGATGCGGGATCAGGATGCCTTCTCTATCATTATGGGCTGACCGAGTTCAATTATTATACGGTTCTCTTCAGTGTCAGCCGTGCGATGGGAATGTGCGCGCAGCTCGTCTGGAACCGCGCTGTCGGTTCGGCCCTCACCCGGCCGAAATCGGTGGGCACAAAGTTCCTCAAGGCGTTTGTATCCAAGTAGGTATTAAGAAGTCCAATGACGAATGGGGCGGCTCCTTGGAGGCGCCCCATTTTTCTAGGCTTTTTCATCGATTTTGTAGGATTTGCCTGTTGCAGGGACCGGCCCGCAATCCTCCCTTTCTTGAGTTCGGCTTCGGCTTGGGTTTTCCCTCATCTTTGGCTAGAATAACTGAGGGAGGGAAGCCTCCTGGATTCTGACCTGATGACCACGCCCGGCGGGTGTCGTCCCGGCCCGGCGGACGGAGTGGATGGCTGGGGGACGAGAGGGAGTGGAAAAGATGGGTATCGCCGAGAGAGTGCATCTCGATTGGGCCAGTTTGCCATTTGGATATTCGAAGACGGATGTCAGTATCCGCTATACATGGAGGGAAGGCGAGTGGGATAACGGGGTCGAATCGCGTGAAGAGTACTTCCCGATCCATATCGCCGCCACGGCACTTCATTACGGACAGGCCGCCTTTGAGGGATTGAAGGTGTTTTGTACAAAAGATAACCGAGCGCTTGGTTTCCGTATTGAAGAAAACGCCAAGAGGATGCAGCACTCCGGTGAGATGCTGATGATGGAGGCGCCCTCAGTTGAGCTCTTCCGCAAGGCGGTTCACCGCATGGTTAAAGCCAATCAACGCTTCATTCCGCCCTATGGGAGCGGCGCTTCGCTTTATGTGCGCCCTCTTCTTTTTGGGACAGGCCCGAGAATCGGTGTGAAGCCGGCGGATGAATATACCTTCATGGTGCTGGTGACCCCCGTCGGTCCCTATTTCAAATCGGGATTTACACCAACCCGATTGATCATCGAGGAGAGCTTTGACCGGGCCGCCCCCAAGGGCGTCGGGACGGCAAAAGCGGCCGGTAATTACGGCGCTGGGATGCGGGCCACCGTCCGCGCGCGCCGCAATGGGTATGGTGAGGCCTTGTATCTTGATGCCAAGAACCACAGAACAATTGATGAGCTTGGGGCCGCCAACTTTTTCGGAATCACATCCGACAAGAGATATGTGACCCCGAATTCCCCGACGGTATTACGCTCCATCACCAATATGTCCCTCCGGACCATTGCCAAAGAACTTGGATATCGGGTGGAGGAAAGAGAAGTCCCTGTAGAAGAGTTGGATAGCTTTATTGAAACCGGAGCCTGCGGTACGGCGGCCGTCATCACGCCTATTGAGAGCATTACGTTCCGGGACCGGGAGATCGTTTACCTCAAAGACGGCAAACCCGGCCAGCACTGTACGGCTCTCTACAGAGCATTAACTGATATTCAGCATGGGGATGCTCCTGATCCTCATGGGTGGACCGAAGAAATCGAGATGTAGATTCCCAATTACGGCCCGGGATTTATCGGATTTGTTCGATCCTGGGCCGTTCTTGGATCCGAGCTTTTGATTTTTCTGAGGAGATTTCTGATGGAGATGAGCTTGATGCCATCCCGGTCCCGAGTGAAGCGGCTGACCATCAATTCCACCATCCTTTTGGTCATGATCTTGGTGATATCCGCCGGCGCTCAGACCGGGCGCTCAAAGCCGTTTGATCATTATCATGTTGTTTTGGATGCGCTTCTTTACCGCCATGTTCATAATGGCCGGGTCGACTTTGAGAAATTAAGGATCCAGGGGGCGGAGTTGGATGGATATCTCCGGCAGGCCGGCGGTTTGGATCGAAGCGACTATGACAGTTTTACGAGGGATCAAAAACTAGCTCTGCTTCTTAATACGTATAACGCGATGGTTTTAAAGATCATCCTCAGAGACCAGCAGGAGAATTCCATCCTGGACGTTGCGGGGAAATGGGATGAGAAACGTTTTCTTTTCCTCAGAAAAGAGTGCACGCTGACGCAGCTGAGAGAGGAGTTTCTTCGAAAGGATTTCGATGAACCCAGAATCCATTGTGCGCTGACATATGCCTCTATTGGCGGCCCCGCGCTGATCCCTGAAGCCTATATGTACGAACTTCTCGATAAACAATTGTCCGCTGCCGCGGAGAACTTTGTTCGGGATTCGCTAACGAATCATTTGGATCGTGAAAACTCCATTCTCTATGTCTCAAAAATCTTCGAGTGGTACGGCGAGGATTTTATCCCTAAGTACGGAAAGACCATCGGGCCATCCGAGATACCATCCGGTGCGATTTCCAACGTCCCGTCTGTGGGAGAGGCAACACCTCTGCACAGGGCGATTGTCGGGTTCTTCAGCGAGTATCTCGATGAATCTGATGCGGCCTACCTTCAGTCCCATCCGGTTGAAGTGCGTTTCTTGGAATTCGATTGGCGTCTTGATTCGATATCCACGAACTAGATCATCGAAAACAAGTTGCACGGCAGCGGATCCCCGTCATTCGGCGGATGGCCCCGGCCCGGTTTTGGGCGGCGGACCCACCGCACCAGATCCTCAAGAAGAAAATATGATATTCTCATAAACAAGTGGTAACCTGTTTCTTACATAATCATAATATCCGGTGAGCAATATGATCCTATCGATCGGTGTGGACACTCCCATCATGCTTGATGTTTCATTAAGGTTAAGGCAGAGAGGTGAGAGATGACGGGGTATCATATTGTGCTGGTTGAAGATGATGAGGATATTCAACAACTTGTTGAGTATAACCTTCTTAAGGAGGGCTTCACGGTTGATTGTGCGGGAGACGGTAAAGAGGGGCTGAGTCTGGTCCTTTCCGAGAACCCGGATCTGCTGGTGTTGGATCTCATGCTGCCGGGGCTGCATGGCTTGGAGGTTTGCCGTTCTCTGAAAAAGGACCCGGCGACGGCGGCGATTCCCATTATTATTCTCACAGCCAAGGGTGAAGAATCCGACATCCTGGCCGGTTTCACCGCCGGCGCCGACGATTATGTAACCAAGCCGTTCAGTCCGAAGGTCTTGTTGGCGCGGATCAAGGCGGTGCTTGGCCGAAAGTCCCAGGTCGCCTCGTCAATTGATGGCCGCATTCGACTTCATGATCTTATCATCGACGCCGGGCGCCATGAAGTCAGCGTGGGGGATCAAGCCGTAAAATTGACCTTCTCAGAATTCAAATTGTTGCAGCTCCTCGCCAGCCGGCCGGGATGGGTTTTCTCCCGCTTTCAGATAGTACAAGCTATTCACGGCATGGACTATGTCGTCACCGATCGCGCCATCGATGTGCAGGTCGCCGGTCTCCGGAAACGTCTCGGAGAGGCCGGGAAGATTATCGAAACAGTGCGGGGTGTCGGCTACAAATTGAGGGACTAGGATGTTCCGAGGTAAGCGCCTCCTGTGGCAGCTCTATCCGACCTACCTGTTGGTCATTCTGGCTGCTGTACTTATCGTCGCCTGGTTTGCATCAGAAGCCATCCGGCGATTTCATGTAGACTATACAGCCACTGATTTGGAATCCCGGGCCCTTCTGGTGAGGGACCAGGTCCGGGAAAGCCTCAATTCGGATGATCCTGCCGCGGTCGATCGTCTTTGCAAACGCCTGGGCCCACCCTCAAAAACCCGCATCACCGTCATCCTCGAATCGGGGCGTGTCGTCGGTGATTCAGAGGAGGATCCACTGGCCATGGAGCCCCATACCGGGCAAGCCCGCCTCGAGATTCGAGAAGCGCTGTCGGGAACGTCGGGGCAATCGATCCGTTACAGCCATACTCTTCAGCGAACGATGAGTTATGTCGCCATTCCGATCTGGAATGAGGCTGGATCTTCGGTTCTGGCGGTTGTCCGTGTCTCGATGCCGATCACCGCACTGAGGAAACCCCTCCGGTCAATCTATACGCAGATCGCCTTGGGGGCTCTCGTGGTCGCCCTCCTGGCCGCCATTGCGGGGCTCATTGTCTCGAGGCGGATCACGCGTCCCCTTGAAGAGCTGAGACGGGGAGCCGAAGCCTTCGCGGAGGGGAGGCTTGATCAAAAACTCCGCGTCACAGAGGTCGGCGAGATGGGGAATCTGGCGGAGACGATGAATAATATGGCTGCAGAACTCGATCGCCGCATCCGGGCGATTACAAGGCAACGAAACGAACAGGAGTCGATTCTCAGCAGTATGGTTGAGGGGGTTCTGGCCGTGGACGGGCAGACCCGGGTGAGGATCATGAACAAGGCGTGCGGTGAAATCCTGAATGTCGATCCCTCAGAATCAAAAGGGAAAGCGATTCACGAGATTGTGCGTCTTTTGGAGCTTCAACATCTTGTGAACCAGACTCTTGAAGATTCGGAACCAATCGAAAGCGATCTTGTTATCGGAAACGGCGAGGACCGGTATCTCCAGGCTCATGGAGGGCCCTTGCGGGATGCCCAAGGGAAGCTCATCGGCGCGGTCTTGGTGCTGAATGACGTCACCCGTCTTCATAGATTAGAGCGAATCCGCCGGGATTTTGTGGCGAATGTTTCACACGAACTCAAGACGCCGATCACTTCGATCAAGGTCGCTATTGAAACACTGCAGGATGGAGCGGTGCAGGACGGCCCCACCGCCGATCGTTTCATGGAGATCATCTCCCGCCAGGCGAATCGCCTGAATACGATCATTGAGGATCTGCTCGATCTTTCACGGCTTGAACAGGGTCAGCCGGCTACAGAGATTGAGTTGGCGCCTCACAAGCTCACGGCATTGCTGTCGGCCGCCATCCAATCCTGCGATGCCAAAGCCAAGGAACTGAAGGTGGAGGTCCGGATGAGCTGCGAGGAGAATCTCACCGCGCTCGTTCAGCCGGTTCTCCTGGAGAACGCCCTCATCAACCTCTTGGATAACGCGATCAAGTACAGTGATCCCGGGAACGCCGTTTATGTCACGGCGGAGACCCGGCAAGACGGGGTTGTCATTGAAGTCAGAGATCAAGGTTGCGGTATCGAGGAGAAGCACCTCTCCCGGATTTTTGAGCGATTCTACCGTATTGATAAAGCTAGGAGCCGCAAACTCGGTGGGACAGGGCTGGGCCTCGCGATTGTGCGACATGTGGCTCTGGCCCACCGGGGAACGGTCAGTGTCACCAGCATTCCGGGGAAGGGCTCCTCATTCTTTATAAACCTGCCGAAGCAAGCTTTCGATTAGGCCCTTCTAACACAACTCTAACATTTCAGTAAAAGAAGACTAACGTCTCCGAGGTAAAAATCCAGGTGAGGGGATGCGATGGATAAAAACTCTAATGGGGGACGGAAACAATGCGATGGGATAAGTCGTGCTTGTGGTTCATTCTTTTTGCGGCTTTCATCTTCGGCGGTTCTACTCTGTGGTGCCCGGTGGACGCTTCGGATGGAGAGGATGGTCTGAAGGTTGATGGGGATTTTCGCTATCGCTATGAGAGAATAGATCAAGAAGACAAGGATGTCTATGACCGGCATCGGCTGCGGGCGCGGGTCGGCCTTGCCGCCATGGTCAACGATCAGACCCATTTCTTCCTAAGACTGGCCAGCGGTTCGACCGATCCGATTTCGACCAATCAGACCCTGGATGATGCTTCCTCGAGCAAGGGGATCTGGCTCGATCGCGCCTATCTCGATATTCGGCCGGTTCAGACCCCGGGCCTGAACCTCATGGCGGGGAAGATATCCAATCCCTTTTATACGCCGCAGAAGAGCCAACTCATTTGGGACGGAGACCTGAATCCGGAAGGATTGGCGGCGAAGTTCTCTCACGGCAAGGGCGCTCTCAAGCTCTTTGCGTCCGGCAGCGGTTGGATTATCGACAACCGGAAAGCCGAGAGCGATGTCTTTATGTACGGCCTCCAGGGCGGGATCAACCGGGAATTTGATGAACAAGACCTCAACCTCACGGCCGGCGCCTCTTTCTTCTCTTATACAGAGCTGAAAGACAAGCCTCTCTTGATGAGTGATTCTTTTGGAAACTCCACGCCGGATGACGCCGCGGACATCTACGCCAATGAGTACACCCTTATTGAAGGCTTTTTTAAAGCCGCCTTTTCAGTGGCCCGCCGGCCGGTCGCCTTATTCGCCGACTTCGTGACCAATACCGATCCATCCGAAGAAAATGTCGGCTGGATGGCGGGTGTTGAGGTCGGCAAAGCCATGAGACCGGGCACGGCAAAGGTCTCTTACAACTATCGTGAATTGCAGAGAGATGCGGTTTTGGGAATCTTCAGCGATTCCGATTTCGCCGG
Source organism: Candidatus Eisenbacteria bacterium (assembly GCA_018831195.1). Lineage (NCBI taxonomy): Bacteria > Candidatus Eiseniibacteriota > Candidatus Eiseniibacteriota bacterium. Next base: position 43,973 of record JAHJDP010000117.1, read on the forward strand.
CGGCGGGACCAACGCCAAGGGACACCAAATCAGTGTGGTTTTGAAGCTCATGACGAATCTCGATGCCGGAGCCATCTTCTTCGCTAACACGCGGGGTATTGCTGATGGTGAAGACGGCCTCGACTACCAGAGGCTGCAGGTTGATCTGATGTCGAAATTCTAAGGGTTTTCTTAGGGTTTAAAATTGAAATGATAGGAGGGACTCGATAATGTTGTTGGCACAATCCCGTCTTACACTAACCGGTCTCCTGATCTTGGGCTTGGCTCTGGCCGGGCTGACCGGCGTCCATGCCGAAGAGACTCGGATCATCGTTGACGGATCCACAACCGTTGGACCCATCGCGAAGGCCTTTGCAGAGTATTACATGGGCCTTCATCCCGATGTCCAAATCACCGTCAGCGAGTCGGGGAGCGGCAATGGAGCGAAGAGCCTTATCAACGGGACGTGCGAAATCGCCGATATGTCCCGATTCATGAAAGAGAACGAATTCGCGGCCGCTGTTGAAAAGGGTATCATGCCGGTGGCGCATGTCGTGGCGATGGACGGCTTGCCGATTATTGTCCATCCCAGCAATCCTGTCAGCGGGTTGACCGTGGAGCAGGTGCGGGACATCTATGTCGGCAAGATCACGAATTGGAATCAGGTAGGCGGCCCCGACAAGAAGATCGTCGTCGTGAGTCGTGATACGAACAGCGGAACCTATGAGACCTTCGAAAATCTGGTCATGAATAAGGAAAAGATGGCGGAGAGTGTCGAGTATGTGGGCAGCAATGGCGCGGCGCGCCAGCGGGTCCAGTCGACGCCGAGCGCCATTGGCTATGCTGGGTTGGGCTTTGTGGATCAGACTGTGAAGGCTCTGGACATTAACGGCATTACCCCAAACCAAAGTACCGTTTCCTCCGGTGTCTATCCGATTGCCCGGCCGCTCTACATGTTTACAAACGGCTATCCGAAATTGGGAAGCCATATTCACGCCTTTGTGACACTTCATCTCACAAAAGACGGGCAGGAAATTATTGAGGCTATCGGTTTTATTCCTGTGACCGCCTATTAGTCTTGGCTGTGCGGGGACCGCCTTTTACGGCGGTCTCCAGAGGTGCCTGTGAGCGAAGTTGAGAAAGCGAGTCCTGCCGTCCCGGGGATTGCCTCCGGGGCGGGACTCCAAAAACTGCGCGGCGACCTGCTGATCAGTAAAAAGGCGGGCCGCCTCCGTCATATCGGCGCTATGCTGGGGCAGAGCGCGCTTTTTCTTGTGACATCAAGCTCCGCTATTGTTGTTCTCTTTATTTTCTACTTTATCATTAGGGATGCCATTCCTTTCTTTCAGCTCGAAGGCATCAAAGAGTTCTTTACCAGCGCACGGTGGTATCCCTCGGCCTCGCCCGGTGAATACGGCACTCTGGCCATATTTATAGGGAGCGGGCTTGTGACTTTGGGAGCTATCGCGCTGGCCATGCCTATGGGGATCGCCGCCGCTGTCTGCCTCAGTGATATCCTGCCATTCAGTATCCGGCAAACCATCAAACCGATCATTGAGGTGTTGGCCGCGATCCCATCCGTGGCCTTTGGTTTTTTCGCCCTCGTCGTTTTCGCCCCTTTGCTTCAAGAGAGCGGGGGGCGAATCCTGGCTGTCATAACCTGGCTTCTGGGACTTCCTGCCGGCGGCCTGCTTGTTATTGTTCTTGCCGATTTGATCACCGGCCGGATCCGGGAAGATCGTCGAAATGGGGCTCGCGCCGTCCTCTTTGTCTGTTTCGGCGGCGCCGTCATCGGTTTGTTGACCCTGATTTCGAGCCGATTGAACGATGTCGAAATCAGCAGTGGGACCAATGCGCTGAATGTTTCAATTATTCTAGGCATCATGGCCATGCCGACGATTGTCAGCGTATCCGAAGACGCCCTTCAGGCCGTTGGGCGCGAATTGCGCGAGGGATCGTATGCTCTTGGGGCCACCCGGGCAGAGACGATTCTCAAGGTTGTCATCCCCGCCGCCGGCAGCGGTATTATCGCGGCGGTCATTCTTGGGATTATGCGGGTTATCGGAGAGACGATGGTTGTCTGGATGGCGTCGGGAAACGCCGCGCAGATTCCCGAGCCCTGGTATAACATTTTGGAGCCGGTTCGAACCCTGACCGCCACGATTGCCGGCGATATGGGTGAAGCAGATCAAGTGATGGGCTCCGCCCGCTATCATGTCCTTTTTGCGATGGCCTTTATCCTCCTCGCCTTCTCATTTCTCAGCAATCTGGCCAGTGAGTGGATTGTTTTGCGTTCGCGAAGAAAAGTAGGTGGTTGATTGTGCGAATAGGCACGAGAAAATTGATCGACCGTTCCTTTTCAGGTCTGGGTTTCTTCTCTGTCGCCCTGATGGGATTGGCGGTACTGGTGATTCTGGCGCCTATTATCACCCGGGGTCTGGGCGCCTTTGTTTTCAAGGGAACGGTCGAGTTCCGCCGGATGCAGTTAGAGAATTTTGAACGGGGCCATCGGGAGGCGATTGAGAAAGAGATCCTGCAGGCGGCCGCCGCGCGCAAGCCTGTTTATGCCATGATTGAGACTTTTAAATCTGAAATAGATTCAATGAAGATCAATGAGAAATTGAGATACCGCAAACAGCTGAAGGAAGTCGAGGGTGATATCGCGGTCTTGCTCGGTCCCAAACCGGGTGACCCCCGGCGTGTTCTTCCACGGCAGCAGTACGGCCAGACCCGCTGGGACAGGGCTCAGGTCAAGCTCCGTCAGGTTATCTTTCGCACGGAATACGATTACTCCGACACGGCCAGTATGGGGACTGAAGTCTTCGTGCCGCGCGCGAATGACTTTGCGGGGACGGCTTTGGCCGGCCTCTTTCCATATCTCGAAGAACACATTGAGGAAATGCTGGCGCCCCGGATCACATTCTATCCGCGGTTTCTATCCGATATATCGATCGATTCACATTTATTTGGCGGGATCCGCGCCGAGGTTTTGGGAACTCTCTTTTTGGCCATCGGCGCCATGTTCTTTGCCCTGCCGATGGGCGTTCTGTCCGCCGTTTATCTTGTCGAGTATTCCCGGGAAGGTCGAATTATCAGCCTATTGCGGACCTGCGTCAGCACCTTGGCCGGCGTTCCCAGCATTGTCTTCGCCCTGTTCGGTCTCGCCTTCTTTATCAATACAATGAAGGTCACCGAGAGCAAATCGGTTCTCGCCGGATCGTTGACCTTGGCCTGTTTGATACTACCAACGGTCATCAGGGCTTCCGAGGAGGCCCTTCGCGCTGTTCCGAACACATACCGCGAGGCTTCTATGAGTCTTGGAGCGGGGAAATGGCGCACAATCGTCACCGTGGTTCTGCCGGCCGCCATACCTGGAATCCTCACTGGAACCGTCATCAGTTTGGGACGCGCCGCTGGTGAGACGGCGCCGATCATCTTTACCGCGGCGGTCAGTGTAGGGGAACCGCTGAACCTATTCAAAGCAAAGTTCTGGGAGGTTTTGTCTCAGCCGACGCCGGCGCTCCCCTGGAATATTTATAATCTTTGCACAGAGCATGAAGCCGTTGACGAAATCCGGCATGTACAATATGGAATGGTTCTTACATTGGTTCTCCTGGTGCTGGTTTTGAACACGACCGCGATTATTATGCGGGCACGGATATCAAGAAAACTGAAAGGGTAAGCTGGATGGAAGCGACAAAATTCAAACTCGCCGTGCCTGAACAAAAGAAGGACTTTTTCAAAGATGCTCCGGAGAAATTCCCCCAAATCCGGGCTGAGAATTTTTCAGTTTTTTACGGCTCCAATGAGGCTGTCAAAAAAGTAACCCTCAATATCGCCCAGGGTCTTGTCACGGCGATTATCGGACCGAGTGGATGCGGCAAGAGCACTTTTTTGAGAGCCATCAACCGTATGAATGATCTCATCCCACATTGCCGGCCCGCCGGGGACTTGCATTTTATGGATGATAATATCTACGGGTCACAAATTGATGTCACCTCATTAAGGCAACATGTTGGGATGGTTTTTCAGAAGCCGAATCCATTTCCCAAATCGATTTATGACAATGTCGCCTATGGGCCGAGAATTCTCGGGATCAGGAAGAAAGGCAAGCTCCTCGACATTGTGGAGCAGAGTCTTTCACGAGCGGCTTTGTGGGATGAAATCAAGGATCGTTTGGCGGAAAACGCCCTCGGCTTATCGGGGGGGCAGCAACAACGGTTATGTATTGCACGGGCGCTTGCCATGAATCCGGATGTTCTTCTCATGGATGAACCAACCTCGGCTTTGGATCCGAAATCTACAGGGCGCATTGAGGATTTGATTGGAGAGCTTCGCGGAGAGTATACTATTGTCATTGTGACACATAATATGCAACAAGCCGCCCGGGTCTCTGATTTTACGGCCTTCCTATATGAAGGATGGCTGATTGAATATGGATTGACCCGGCAGCTTTTCACTAAACCCGAAAAGAAACAGACGGAAGATTACATCACCGGCCGGTTTGGATAAGTTGTTTGGATAAGGGGATCATGCGATGCCGATGCATTTGCAGAATGAAATTGAACGTCTGAAAAAAATGATTTTGGCTTTGAGCGCTGTTGTTGAGAGCAATGTCCGCAAGGCCGTGAATTCAATGGAAAAGGCCGACCGGGAGGCCGCCCAAGAAGTTATCGCGGCGGATTCAGAAATCGACCGGATGGAGGTTGATGTCGAAGAGGAATGCCTCAAAGCTCTGGCCCTCTACCAGCCCGTGGCTGTTGATCTTAGATTCGTTATTGCTGTTTTGAAAATTAATAATGATTTGGAGCGTATCGGCGATCTCGGTGTCAATATTGCGAAACGGGCGACCTATATCTGCAATTATCCGACAATCCGCGCTCCTTTTGAATTCGGGGAGCTCTGTCGTAAGACAATAGATATGTTGCGATACAGCTTGGACGGACTCATGCGGATGGATCTTGAGCGGGCCCGGACGGTTCTTGCCATTGATGATGAAGTCGATGCGATTAACCGGCAGGCCTATGCAAAAGTATTCGCGGCCATGCATGAAAATCCTGACAATGCGGAGGTTCTCTTCAGCTATCTCTCCGCCAGCCGGCATCTTGAAAGAATCGCCGATTATGCCACGAATATTGCAGAGGATGTCATTTATCTCATCAATGGGAAAATCGTCCGCCATACCGAGATATCCGCCGCCTGGGCTGCCGAAGGGCCGGAAGATAGGCGCTGAATTCGCTGGAACGCGCGCAGGTTAATTCTGATATACGTTGTCTCCGCACCGAAACGCAGTATCCTTACCTGGAATCTCCGTGAACGGCGGCCCCTTCGTTTCGAAAACCGGTGTTTCCGCCATTATGGGGTGTGACAAGGGGTCCAGATCTTATATGGGGAACAGGCGCATGCGAATCCGAACCAGCATTTGGATTGAGGATGAAGACGGCCAAGTTGTCTACGGTTTGGGACGTCAACGAATTCTCGTCGCCATCCGCGAGACGGGATCGATTAAAGCGGCGGCCGCGGAATTGAATATGTCGTATCGCGGACTTTGGGCCCGCCTACGCCATTCAGAGCGGCGGTTGGGATTTTCTCTTGTCGATTCGAAGCCGGGCCGGGGCAAATCTGGTGGAACGACGCTAACTCCAGAGGCCAACGAACTCCTGGATCGCTATCAAAGGGTCCTCAATGAGGTTTATTCCGCTTCCGAAGCGGTCTTTACAAAATCCCTGAGTGGGCTCTTCCGAAAACATGAATCTGATAAACCTGGATCACAACGCCACGACGCCTCTGCTTCCTGAAGTTCGGAAGTTGATGACGGAGGCAATGGAGCAGCTGCCTGGGAACCCATCCAGCCTTCACAGGGAGGGCCGGCGTGCCCTGGAAGCCATTGAAAAAGCCCGGGGGTCGGTCGCCCGGCTCATCGGCGCTTCGGCCGAGGAGATCGTCTTTACCTCCGGTGGAACAGAAGCCAATGCGCTCGCATTGATGGGGACCCTCTTCCGAACCGGCAAAGCGCTGATGATCTCGGCCATAGAACATCCCTCGGTGATGGAGACCGCGGCCCATCTCGCGAGATTGGGACATGTTGTTCAGCACGTTTCGCCGGATAACGAGGGGCGTGTCTCCATCGAGGCCGTCAAGGAAGGTTTGAGTGAGGACGTCGGCCTTGTCAGCCTGCAACTGGCGAATAATGAGACGGGAGTCCTGCAGCCGGTCGGTGATTTGCGGTACCGGATTGGTGGAAATGACCTCATCATTCACACGGACGCCGTTCAGGCCGCCGGGAAAATACCCGTCAGCGTCAGGGATCTCAATGTGCAACTCATGACCCTTTCGGCGCACAAAATGGGCGGTCCCAAGGGCATCGGCGCCCTGTGGATCGATTCGGAATCGACGCCCTTGCCGATACTGCACGGAGGTCTACAGGAGCGGGGCTTGCGGGCCGGGACCCAAAATGTGATCGGCATCGCCGGATTCGGCGCCGCCGCCGAGCTGGCCATGAAAAGGCTCTCCCAGCCCGACGCGAATCCATCGAGATTGAGAGACCGGTTGGAGACGGAGGTCCAAAGCCGTCTTTTGGGAACCGTAGTTATGGGGGGAGGAGCTGAAAGGGTTCCCAACACATCTTGTATCGCCTTTAGGAACCTCGAAGGCGCGGCCCTTGTACAACTTCTGGATCTCAAGGGGGTCGCCGCATCAACCGGCGCGGCCTGTGAAGCCCGATCGAACGACTATTCACATGTGCTCCGGGCCATGGCGGTTCCGGAATCACTGGCCAGAGGCGCGGTTCGCTTTTCACTGGGCCTTGATATAACCGAGAAGGAAATTACCGAGGCAATCGGGATCATCGTTGAAGCTGTTGAAGAACTGGAAGGGTACTCGTCTGCAGTTCGACGAATCATTCGATAATGCGCTCAGCTGCTGAGTAAATATTCATCCGCCGGCCTCTGGCGAATCCCACCAATGTTAAAAGAAAACGGCGGGCCAGTCTTACGGCCAGGTCGGTCGGAGCTCCTCGGGAGACGAGAACCGGCGTCCGTGCATGAATCGCTTTGGCGGTGATTTCAGAGGATAGTCTTCCGGAGGAAAAGAGAACGCACCGGCTGGGATCGATTCCCGATAGAAGAGCCATGCCGATGACTTTGTCGACAGCCGTATGCCGCCCGATATCCTCGGTCTTCATAAGAAGTCGGCCCTGCGCATCCGCAAGCGCCGCAATATGAGCGCCGCCGGTCTGCTGGAAAAGAGAGGCCTCTTCCTTCATGACATGCATAAAATTCGAGATAACCTCCCGCTGAATCCGAAAATCGGTATCGACCTTAAGGCAGGGGATCGGTTCCTCGAGATCCTGGCCGGTGACCCCGGAACCGCATCCTGAGGTCAGTGTTTTCTTCGCAAAGAAGTCCTGGATGGCGGTGTCATGAAAATCACCATGCGCGTCGATTCGGGCCGCCGCCTCATCGATGTCAAGGTCAACCGTATAGGGGGCGGAAAGGATGCCCTCATTGACCAGAAATCCAACAATGAAAGCCTTCAGATCACTGGGCAGGCAGACCAACGCAATGAGGTGTTTTCCATTAAGGTAAAGATCAAATCGCTCTTCACGTATCAGAAGATCTTCTACTCGCTCCTTTCGCTTCTCGGTCAGGCGCGTAATCCGGACAGAGCGCATAAGATGATGCACGGAAGAATGGTCTGTGTTCGCCGCCGATGGGTCGGGAGGGGTAGAGGACATCGGGATTCTTTTCCTCCAGTCTGTTGATCTTCAGGAGCCGGGGTTCCCGATCCAGAGTATGCCACGCGGGAGCTTGACCTGAAGAGTGAGTCAGGATTAGATTTGTGTCAACATTGGCATAGTTACATGATTCTGGTACTATGAATTCACGACGAGGTTAAGATGCTATTCCGCAAGCTGTTATTACTTACAACGCTTCTCATATACTGCGGCGTCTTGGTTGGGTGTGGGAAAGATTCGGCGTCTGAACGGCGTGTCCTATTGGCCACGACGACCTCCACGGCGCACAGCGGGCTCCTTGATCATTTGATCAATGCTTTCACCGAATCGACAGGAATCCGCGTCGACTTTGTCGCGGTGGGAACAGGCGCCGCACTGAAACTGGGAGAGAAAGGCGACGTCGATGTTGTTCTGGTCCACGCCGCTCCGGCTGAAAAGGAGTTCATCTCGGCCGGGTACGGGGAAAAGCGTATTCCTGTAATGTACAATGACTATGTTCTCCTCGGCCCGCCGGAGGATCCGGCCGGCATTTCAAAATGCAGTTCTTTTCAGGATGCGATGAGAAGCATCGCCGAGAAGAGGGCTCCATTTATCTCCCGGGGTGACAACTCGGGCACACACATGAAAGAGCGTGCCTGCTGGGATTTATTGGGCATCACGCCGTCCGGATCCTGGTATACCGAAGCGGGTCAGGGGATGGGGGGCTGCCTGTTGCTGGCCAGCGAAACAAAGGCCTATGTCCTTTCGGACCGGGGGACTTACCTTTCCCGCTTCGACGATTTGGCGATTCAAATCCTCTATGAGGGCGATCCTCTCCTTTATAACCCCTATACAATTATGATTGTTAAACGTAATTTGCGGCCGGATGGAAATTATGCTGAGGCAAAAACCTTTGCCGACTGGCTGGTCTCGGCGGCCGGGCAGGAGAGAATCGCGGCATTTCGAGCCAATGGGAAGCAATTATTCTACCCGGATGCAGAGGGAAAGTACGCTCAATGAATTTTCTTTTCAGCGGTGTCGGAGAGGCTTTGCAGAGGATCATTCAACTGGATGCCGACCTGTTGTCCGCCCTCGTCACAACCGTCAAGGTTTCCTTTGCATCAACAGCCATTGCTTCGATATTGTCGCTACCGCTTGGATTTTTATTGGCGCGGCACGAATTCCACGGCAAGCACCTTGTTCTGGCCACTTTAAAGACCGCACTCGCCTTTCCAACAGTCGTGGTGGCTCTATTTGTCTACGCCTTTCTCGCAAACCAAGGACCCTTGGGACGGCTGCATCTCCTCTTTACACCCGCCGCCATCATTATCGGGCAGGTTCTTTTGGTGGTCCCTCTTATCATCGCCCTGGTTCACAGTGTGCTCCAGAGCTGTATCGGGACGATCCACGAAGAAGCGCGACTCCTCGGGGCCTCCCCGGTGGACGCCTTTCTTAAGACGCTGGTGGAGGCCCGATTGGGAATACTCACCGCACTCATGACCGGTTTCGGCCGGGTCGCCTCGGAGATCGGCGTATCACTTATCCTGGGGGGCAACATCCGGGGTTATACACGGACGATGACCACCGCCATATCACTCGAGACGAATCAAGGGAATTTCCCACAGGCGGTGGCGCTCGGGATCCTGCTGCTCTTCATTGTTCTCCTCATTAATCTTGGAATTCAAATCGGGGGGAGGCAGCGTGGAACTGTATAACATACAAGGGCTTCGATTTCAGTACCCGGGACGGTTTCAATTGGATATTGATGAATTCTCTCTCGCGGCCGGAGAGAAACTCTCCTTTGTGGGCCGCAACGGATCCGGAAAAACGACCTTGTTGAGAATCCTCGCCTTTCTCGAAAGACCCGAATCCTGCACCCGGTTCAGTTATCAAGGCCGGGAATTGAATGGGAAGTCTCCTGATCGAAGCAGAATGGGGTTTCTCAAACAACAGCCTTGGATCTTTAACAATAGTGTGTCCGATAATCTATCCTACAGTCTCAAAGTCCGCCGGCTGAACCGTAAGGAGATCCATTCCAAGGTTGAAAAAATGGCGGAATGGATCGGTTTGTCTTCACATCTGAAGGAACCGGCACGGAGTTTATCCGGAGGAGAACAGAAGCGGCTGGCCCTTGGGCGGGTTCTGATTGCGAATCCCGAGATCATCCTGCTTGATGAGCCCATGGCGCATTTGGATGGGGGCTCGCAGGAGATTGTAGAAGAGCTTCTGCGGCGCTGCGAGGCCACGCTCCTTTTTACAACACATGATCTCAGATTGGCCATGAGCCTATCTGATCGAATCCTAACCCTCAAAGGCGGCCGCATATCGAAGGAGCTGCCGGCGAATATCCTCGTGGGGAGATGTGAGGGGAGCACTTTCATCAGCCGCGGTGGGCTGGAAATACCGATGCTGCGACCCGCTCCAGGACCCCATGTCGTGGCGGCAATCGATCCCCATGCGATTGTTATATCCCGGGAGCCGTTGCGATCCAGTATGCAGAACGGGTTTCCCGGCCGCATAGAATCAATCCATGCGGACGAGAATGTGGTTTGGCTAGAGATCGAGACGGGGGAGAAAATCACGGCCATCATCAGCCGCGCATCGTACGAGAAGATGGAGCTGAATCTTCACAGCAAGGTTTTTGTCTCATTCAAATCCACCGCCGTAAACTTTATGTGAGGTAAAATGACCACCTTTCGTGACGCCCTGCGCATTATTTTTGAGAACTCTGTTCAGGGTTTGAACCGGATTGAAAAGGATATAACGCAGACCGCGGGCTTTATCCTCGCGGAAGAGATTGAATCGGATATCGACATGCCGGACTTCAACCGCGCCATGATGGATGGCTATGCCTTCCGGAGAGCGGATGTCGTGGAAGGCGGGCGGCTCGTCATTGCCGGGACCATTGCCGCTGGAGATAGGGCGGGGTATCGATTGGCGCCGGGGGAGTGCGTTCGGATTATGACAGGAGCGCCCGTGCCGGATTCCGCCGATACCGTGATACCCTTCGAGCAAGCGTTCGAGGAGGGAGAGGATCGGGAGGCGGACGGCGCCTCGGTTCTCTTCCAGTCGATTCCATTCCTGGGGCAGCACATCTCACCCAAAGGCGAAGATCTCAGACGAGGGCAACAGGTTCTCCCGGAGGGGCATCTTCTGGGGGCGCAGGAGATCGCCATCCTGGCCGCCGTCGGCCGGCGGAGTGTCAAAATCTGGGCTCCGCCCGTGGTGGCATATATGGGCACCGGCAATGAGCTTGTGGAGCCGGGAGAACCTCTGCCTGCGGGGAAAATTCGGAACTCCAATGCCTATGCGATCGGCGCGCAGATCGCCGGGACCGGGGCCGTTCCCCAATATCTCGGTATTGCGTTGGATGATGAAGATGATCTTCAAAATAAGATCGGGCAGGGATTGGAGTCCGACTTCTTGCTGTTATCGGGGGGTGTTTCTCGCGGCCGCTATGATCTCGTGCCCGGCATCCTCTCTCATATGGGAGTCGAGATCTACTTTCGCCGCCTTCAGGTGCAGCCGGGTCACCCGACGCTCTTCGGGATGAAAGATCACACCGCGGTTTTTGGGCTTCCGGGGAATCCCATTGCAACCTTTTTTGCCTTCGAGCTCTATGTCGCACCCGTGCTCCGTCACTTTCAGCATCATCCCAAACCGGATTCCATCTGCTATCATGGAGTATTGACTGGTGCGGTTTCAAAGAAATCCGGCAAAACCCATCTCATCCCCTGTGTGAGCGAATGGAGATCGGGGGAGTTTTATATCACACCGATGCGGACCAATGGATCGGCGGATATCTTTTCCATTGCCGGAGCGGATGCCATCGGCATCATTCCACCGGATGCAGGTTCGCTGGAGGTCGGTGACAGGATTCCATTCTGCAGATTGGGACATCAATGAAAGACGCGCAGGGCCGACACATCGATTACCTTCGGATCTCCTTGACGGATCTTTGCAATTTCCGTTGCGTCTACTGCATGCCGGAGGGCGGGGTAGAGAAGCTTTCGCACGATCAGATCCTGCGCCGGGAAGAACTGATCGCGGTAACTCAGCTCATGGTTGAGCGGTTCGGAATTCGAAAGGTCCGGATCACCGGGGGCGAGCCCCTTATCCGCCGGGGGGTGATCGATTTCCTGCGCGAGATCCGCTGTATCCCTGATCTGGAAGATGTTGCGCTCACGACCAACGGTTATCTGCTCGAGGATCTGGCGGGTGATATCCATGATGTGGGTGTGACACGGCTCAATATCAGCCTTGATACACTGCGCCGTGACCGATTTCAACAAATCACGCGAACGGACGGCCTGCCCAAAGTCCTTCGCGGGATTGAGGCGGCGATCAAAGCTGGATTCCAGCCGATTAAGCTCAATGTTGTTGCTCTAAAGGAAACCCTGGATGAGGCGGCCGATTTTATCGCCTTCGGAATCGAGAAGAATATAGAGGTCCGCTTCATTGAACTCATGCCGTTTCGTTCGGAAATGAATGCCAGCTATATCTCTAATGATGAGGTTAAGAGGGCCATTGAAAAGAAGGTCTCATTGACGAAACTTGAGGACAATGAGGCCTCCCATGGTCCCGCTGTTCGCTACAGAGTCGGCGAGGGACAGGTTCCTTGCGGTTTTATTTCACCCGTGAGCCGCCCTTTTTGTACAAAGTGTAACCGGATTCGCCTGCGCGGCGATGGGAAACTCGTTCCGTGCCTCAAGGGATATACCAAATACGATCTCATGCCCTATATTCGCCCTATTTTCCGCGGGGATGACTTGGCGGTCGCCATCCGGGACCTTATGTCTAACGATTTAAAAGAGAAGTGCCCCGAGCATCAACTTCATCCCATGTCGCAGATAGGCGGTTAGACCCAGGATAATGGGGCAGCATGTCCTATAAAAATCCCCGCACCGGAACTTCCGATGCGGGGATTCTTTGATCCTGCGGTCAGATCTTAAAAGAGGATCTGAGCCTGCAACTGCACCCGATCGTTATCAACATCAGTGGTTTCTTCACCAATGTGAATGTAGTTGAGATAGAACATCGAGTTGATGCCTTCGAGATAATAGTTCACGCCACCGGTGATGGCGGTTACCTTATCATCATCCATATCGGTATTCGGGTCATAGGTTTCGAAACGGGCCAGGAACTCCCACTTCGGCATCGGCATGACCGAACCCTGGACGAACATCGCTTGGGATGTCGTCTCGTCGATGTTGTCAAAGGTGCCGTCGGTGGAGTACTCGCAGGTGCCGGTCACAAACTCGCCGCGGAACTTGAGGACCATGTCGTTGTCCATCTTGTAGTCCGCCACGGCGAAGCCGCCGAAAGAGTTCATTGAGTAGGTTTCTTCATCCGGGTTGGCTGCTACGTCGGTCGGCAAGGCGTTTCCGAGCCAGCCGAAACCGCCGATCCGAACCGTGGCCGCCTCGACAGGAACCTTGAAATCAGCCCGGAGAAGGAAGTCCTTCGCGTCGTTGTTGTCTGTAACGTTGTTGGGGATGTCTCCACCATTGAAGATACCGAGATTAAAATCGACATATTCGGTGGTGGTGGTGGACATGATACCTGTCTGCCGCCATTGCGCATACATCGTGGTCGTCCACGGATAGTTTATGAACTCCAACTTTCCGGTTGATTGAGGCTGGTACCAGGTGAAGTTAGGGACAAAGCGACCGATACAGATTTCGGTTTGTGGAATATAGAAAAAACGGGCTTTGTAATCGAGGACACCCGTGCCACCTTTCCCCTCGGTTTGGACGAAATACTTAACCTTCTCAGGTACAATGTCTCCCCAGAAGAGAAACCGTACCCGGTTCAACGTGAAAGAGTTGGATATCTTCATTACATCCTCATCTTCCATGTTGTAGGTAAAACCGGCCTGGAGAACACCCCCTACCTTCAGGGAGCCTTTCCCAACCTTGATTGCTTCCATCTCGGCAAAGGCGGGGCCCACGGCCAACAAGGAAAGCAGTATCCCACCCATAACCAAGCAGATGAGTTTTCTCATGTCCTATGTTCCTCCTCCGTTTTTGAAACTAAACGTCCCATCCCTCCCTCACGCCAACCCCACCAACCGATACCGACGGTTGGCAAAAGCGCATGGAGGAATTAGGGCTCAGCTTCAAAGCACGGTAGTAAGCTTGGCAGCCGACAAGGCGATGAAGCGGTTCAAACCCCTGTCCTGTCAGCGCACTCCATGCTCAGAAACCATCTGTCAACACCAGCCCAAGGATTCTACTTCTGACCGAGATCGACTCATTCAATCTCAACAGCCCTCTCACAGAGGAAATCCAACGTTTCCTCGGGCGCCCAGCCGCAACCAAAACCCACGGCTCAACTAACAGAGACGATAGGCAACCCCGGAGCCAAGTCAAGAATGAGGACTCCATTTTGCCCGGATCTGCCCGGCATCTCCAGGGAACTTGATTCCCCCGTGCTGTTTAGAGGAGTCGAATCCTCCGGACACGACTCGGGGCGGAGTATACAGAGGCGATTCAAGAAATCAAAATAAATCGACGGTGATTTAAGATTAGAATTACTAATAATTCTCATGGGTTCAGTGCCGGTATCCTATTATGGGGATTGTTGCTAGGCAGGATAGATCCCTGATCCCCAAGCATCGACGTTTGAAAAAAACGCCGATTCGTGGTAGAATAAGAGGGATGCCCTAAGCAAGTCAATTTCGTAACCATAAGGGGGATTTGCAGATGCAGCAGAGCGGAAAACAACAGAGGCAGGGGCCGCTATTCAGTCTTATAATCCTGTTCCTTGGAATAATATCCCTACTCGCGTCCCCTGCCATGGCCGGCGATGGCAGATATCAGCCAACAGATGAGGCCCATTCCCTGCCGATTTATATGACGGATGAGGAGCTGGGGCGAATCGATGAGATTGGCATTGGGCACCGTTCCACCGACCCGCCGCCTCAAACACCGCGCAACTGCGCTGAGTGGGAACCCCTGGAGGGAGTCCTCATCCGCTATCCCCTTGGACTGCCGTATGATCTGATCAGTGACTTCGCCGACCACTTTACCGTCTACTGCCTGGTTTCCTCGGGCTCCTACAGCTCCGCGGTCAGCAGTTTTACCGCCAACGGCGTCAATATGGCCAATGTCGAGTTTCTGATCATAAACACAGACTCCATTTGGACAAGGGATTATGGCCCATGGTTTGTTTTCGATGGAAATGGCGACCGGGCCGTCGTCGATCATATCTACAACCGGCCGCGCCCCAACGATGACGCGGTGAATTGGCAACTGGGTCCGATCTGGGGCATTGAAGTCTATGGTCACGATCTTCATCATACCGGCGGTAATTACATGACCGACGGCCATGGGATTTCATTCTCTACAGATCTGGTCTGGAATGAGAATACGGGTCTGTCACATAGCCAGATCGACGGCATTATGGAAGAGTATCTGGGGATTCACACCTACAACGTTGTGCCGGACGTCGCATCGACGGGCATCCATCATATAGATTGTTGGGCGAAATTACTGAACGAAGAGACGATCATGGTGAAGGAAGTTCCACCGACTCATGGCGATTATCCTGAGTGTGAAGCCAACGCGGCTTATCTCGCCACGTTGACGAACTGCTATGGCAGGCCCTACAACGTTGTTCGTATTTACTGCCCTACGTATAGCGGAAGTTCCGTCTGCGCCTATACCAACTCTCTCATCCTGGAAGACAGGGTCTATGTCCCGATGTTCGGCTCCCAGTATGACGACGATGCGATCGCGACCTATGAAGCGGCGATGCCGGGGTATACCGTCTTGGGGTACGACGGGAGTTGGTATTCAGATGACGCCATCCATTGCCGTGGGAAAGGGATCATGGATGACGGGATGCTCTATGTGGACCACAATCCGCTGCAGGAGCAAACCTATGGCGCGGGGGGGTACAATGTCGTCGCCCTCATCGATGACCGCAGCGAAACGGGGCTTGTCACCGGTGAACAGGTTGTCTACTGGCGTCTCCAAGGCGAGGGCGCCTGGACGACGGCGTCCCTGACGGCGATGGCGGCGCCCGATTCCTTCGAGACGACGATTCCGGAACAGCCGATCTATTCCGTCGTGGAATATTATATCTCCGCCGAAGACTACTCGGGACGGATCTCGACACGACCTTGGGTCGCCCCCGGCGGTTATTATACCTTTACGATTGAACCTTCCTCTGGAATTCCCGATGGGGCGCCGGTAATGGCCGTGACCCGGCTTGCGCCGAATCCCTTTCATCCGGAAACAAGCCTGCGATTCGATCTGAATCGAGCCGGATCGGTTACCCTGGGTGTCTACACCGCCGATGGGAGATTGGTGCGGAACCTTATCCATCGCGACATGCCGCTGGGTGAACACGTCATCAGCTGGGATGGAGCGACAGCCAATGGGCAGATGGCGCCCGCGGGGGTCTATTTCTTCCGGCTTCAGACAGAGGATCGGATGGAGACGGCTCGTGGTGTTTTGATCAAGTAAAAATCCAGTGTCATATTGTTAGGGTGCGTGGATCACAAAATCCACGCACCTTTTTTTGGTGCGTGCGCCCGGCAGGGAGCCTGCCTATCGAAGATAGCGATCCAGCCATCCAAAGATTTCATCCCACATGAGCAACCACGATTTCGGATGGAGGATATGATGCCCTTCATCCGGGAATGTTAAAAATCTGGCATCAATGCCCTGCCTCTTGAGGGTCGAATAGGTTTGAAGGCCGTCACTCAAATCAACCCGGTAATCGCGCTGGCCGTGGATGATCAAAGTCGGTGTCCGCATCCGGTGAGCGAAGCTGGAAGACGAGTTGGCCCTGTACGTTTCCGGCTGAACCCATGGCGGCCCGGAAAATTCCCACTCGGGAAACCATAACTCGTCGGTCGTCCCCCAACCCGCCGTCTCGTCGAAAGAGCCGGAGTGGGAAACAAAACAAGAGAACCTATCGGTTTGGCCATTGAGCCAGTTGACGATATACCCGCCGTAGGACCGGCCGATCGCGGCGATCCGGTAGGGATCAATATTGCCATAATGTTCAAGAATATAATCCAGCCCCAGCCGGATGTCCTGCCCGGGAATATCACCCCAATGGCCGCGGATGGCATCCTGGAAATCGATGCCGAATCCGGCGCTTCCATGGAAATTTATTGTCGCCACGGCATAACCCTGCGCGGCGATCATTTGGAAGTTATAACTCCCCAGCCAGAAATCGTGATAAGCCCATTGAGGTCCTCCATGAAAGACGAGCACCAATGGGATGGCCCCGGGCTGCCGCAGTGACGCGTCCGGAGGCATCACGATAAATCCGTGGATCGTATCCGATAAAGCGCCTTTAAAATGGAAATGTTCCGGCGGAGTCATCTCCAGATATTGCAGTTTATCGTAATTGTGAAAGGTGATTTGTTGAAGCAGTGACGTTGTCTTTATCGGCGCCATCTCGGGGAAGGGGGATCCATAACGCCCATCGACGCAAACAGCGAGATCATCCTCCCAACGTTCCGGGTTCTCCTTCAGCTTTTCTGGATCGCAGAGAAAAACCTCACTGGGCATTCGTGATGAGGAGAGGGTCAACAGGAGCCTTCCGTCGGGTAGTGGGGCGAGATCGCTGATGGAACCGGCGCGAAGCAACCTCTCCAGCCGGCCGTCTTTGACCCTGATACGATAAAGCGCCGCCGCCTCTTTGTCATACGCAGTGAAGTAGAGGTACCGACCGTCAAGACTCCAAGTTAGGCCGCCGGCGGAGCGGTCAAGATCGCAGGAAAGACATTGATCCTCACCCGATTCAAGATCGTGCAAGACGATCCGCCGCAGATCCGATTCATACCCCGGGCGCGCCATCGATGTGTAGGCGACCCATCGGCCCCCCGGCGAGAAGGTCGGGTGATCATCATTGCCGCCGCCCTCGCTCAGACCGCGGGTGAGAAGATCCGCGGCATCCCAGGTTGATTGTCGCCGCCGGGCAAGTCTTTCGGCTTTCCGCAGATTCAGCAGGAAAAGATCATTGTTGGTGCTGAGGGCTTCATGTCCGTCCATATTCCGGATGACGACCATCCATTCCCCATCCGGCGACACGCTATAGGAGAGGCCTTCCGCAAGAGCTATCGGCGGGCAATCGGGGAATCCCGGGGTTAGATCGGTCCAATGATCCGTCGTCGGGTCCCCGATAAAGACATGGCTTCGAAGCGAGTCCCGCCAACTTGACCAATGGCGCAGTGGAAATTGCTCACTCACGAGCCCGGGACGCGCCTCCCATTTTGTTACGGACTCATGGCTGCAACCCCAATCACAAGGGGGACACAGGGGATCGACGCGCCGGCTGAAAGCGATGCTCCATCGTTGCGGGTGATCCGTGCTTGGATTTAACAAGAAACCGTCGATCCCGCCGGGAATACTTGTGACCGGCTCGGCTTCCCCTCCTTGGAGCGAAAGCCTCCAAACCTGGCTGTCGCGAAGGAAATAGAATGTATCGCCTTCAGAAGACCAACATGGGGATGTGGCGGAAGATCCGAATGTCATCTGGCGTGTGGTGCCGGTCTCGAGATCGAGCAACCATATTTGTGTTTTACGTGCCGACTCTTCCGGGTGGTACCGGGTGACGGGATAGAGAACGCGGGTTCCACCAAGATCGACGGATGGGGAACCCACGCGATCCATGCAGATGAGATGATAAGGGGTGAGGAGTGATGGGTTTGTTAAACCCTCTGGATCTGGGATGCCGGGGGGGGGCAGGGCCCCGCCCTTCATGGGCACCACAAGGACCAAAAGGAGGAAAATGGGCGCGAAGAAAAGGGCGATGAGATCATGGGGCCTGTGGAAATGAGGAATACAAAGCTCTCCGGGCCGTCTCGCCTGCCAGAAAGTCCGCCGTTCCTCGTGGGTGCCTTGAATCATAATGACCTCCTCCTGTCCGGGTCCCACACAGCCTAAGGTTGGAAAGCGGTTCCGGCAAGGATGTCTCATTGGAAAGTCTTCGCGAATCGTCCTCTTTCGCTGGCCCCTTGGGTGCTTGGTCCCATGACGAAATCCCTTACCTCCTTTCGTATAATAAGTTAGATGGCCAGGTCATCCGGTGGGGATGGAACCTTCCTCTTCCTGAAATCCAAGGGCTATAGAGGATAGAGGAGCCGGTGCCTCCTGCCGATCCTTGAAGAAGGGGTTTTGCCCCCTCAAATCATTGAGTCGGCGAATGACCGGCCCTTCTCAAATGGAGGAGATTGCAAAAATGAAATGTCCTGCTTGTGGCTTGGATCTCAGACCGATAGCGACCGGAGAGATAACCGTGGATGTCTGTGATGGCGGATGTGGAGGGATTTGGTTTGATCGGTTTGAATTGGACAAAGTTGATGAAGAACACGAGTCGGCCGGGGAAGCCCTATTGGATATTCCGCGAAGAGAAGGGGTACGGATTGAGTTAGAACGCAAACGGCACTGCCCGATTTGCGACGATGTCATCATGATACAGCATTTTATGAGTGTGAAGCGCCGAGTCACTATTGATGAATGTGGCGGCTGCGCTGGAATTTGGTTGGATGCTGGAGAGCTGGGGATGATTCGGGAGCTCTATCGGACGGAAACCGAGAGGAGACAGGCCGCCGATCAATACTTTGAAGAGCTCTTTGGCGGGGATCTTGAGAACATCAAGGCGGAAAGCCATGAGAAAAAAGCGAAAGCGCGCCGGTTTGCCAAGGCCCTGCGCTTCCTCTGCCCCAGCCAATATATCCCGGGAAAGCAATCTTGGGGGGCCTTCTAAGGAGTATGAAAGGCAACATGTTGCGGGGTTTGGGCCTGACGATGCCGCGCCAGAACCGGCTAAACATCCGCAGGGGACCGGTCGATGGATTCGATGGGAATGCCTTAGCTCGCATGAGGGCGGATGATGATACACATTGATACATTGATCGAAACGGCCAATCGGCTGGAGCCCCTTCCGTCGAGTTTGACGCGTCTTGCCACACTGGTGGCGGATGACGATTCGGATATTCGTGAAATCGTAGATGTCGTGTCGTTTGACCAAGCCTTGACGCTTCGGTTGCTGAAAGTCGCGAACTCGGCTTTCAGCGCATCGATCATGGAAATCACAAATGTGAGAGCCGCCGTCCTGCGATTGGGCAAGGGGATGGTTCTTTCGATTGCCATGGGAACGGCTGTCAAGGGATCTCTCAGCAGGGCATTGCCTCAGTACGGTCTTTCGCAGGGGGATTTGTGGCTTCACTCGGTGACGGCGGCGCTGGCGGCAGAAACGATGGGGAAATTTTGTAAAGCGACGATCTCACCCGCGGCCTTCACCGCCGCCCTATTGCATGATATCGGAAAATTGGTTGTCGCCGGATTTCTTACACCCGACATTCAATCCTATCTTGATCGCGCCATGCGGGAAGGCTGCTTAACCCGGATGCAGGCTGAGAGAGAGCTTCTCGAGGTTCACCATGGCGAGCTGGGCGGTCTGATTGCTCAAAATTGGGAACTTCCGGAGAGTATTGTCAAGGGCATCTCATATCATCACACTCCTGAAGAAGATTATAACGAAGAGACAAAGCCGACCTGTTATTCAGTACATCTCGCGAACTGGATTGCGAAGTATATTGATCTCGAAGAGCCGCCTGAAGATTTTTGGCCCGCAGAGGTTCATGTCAGCCGGGAGTTTCTTGGCATGACGGAAGAATCTTTGAAGTCGGTCTGCGAATTAGTGGCGCAAAAACGCAAGGATATGCCCGAACGATACTGATCGGTGCCTTCAATTTTTATCCGGATCCAGCTGGGATGCGCCTTGCCCACAGAGCCTTCTTTATCGGTGAAATGATTTGTTCGGCCTGGCCGGCGGCGGCGGCACAGGTCGCGGATCATTTTGTATAAGATCCTGCAAATGTTTTATCGCGGCCTCGAGCTGCGCGTCATATCCCAGATAGGTCGCGTGGGGCAGGTTGTCGATGATAATGTCTGGATCAACGCCGTGTCCCTCAATGAGCCACTCACCCTCCGGTCCATAAACACCTGATTCAGGCGCCGTCACGATGCCCTTGTCGACCAGCACGTTGCTTGATGAGAGCCATATCTCACCGCCCCAGGTTCTTGTGCCGAGTACCTTTCCAAGACCCAATCTCCGGAAACCTTCAGCAAAAGCTTCGCCGTCGGAGGCGGTCCACTCATCGACCAAGACGACCATATGCCCGCGGAAAGCATAATGCATATTCCAATAGGTGTCGCCGACCCGGTCGGACCAGTACATCCAAGCCCGGCGCATCAGTTTTTCAAGAATCCAACTATCGATATTACCGCCCCCGTTGTGCCGGACATCGATGATCAGTCCTTGGCGATTGTACACGGGATAGAATTCCCGCTGCCATTCCGCGATGCTGGATCGGCTCATCTCCCGTAGATGCAGATATCCGATCTCACCCTTTCCCTGCTCTTCCACGCGCAGCCGCCGTGTATATTCCCATTCATTGTATCGGAGGTCATTATCCTCTCCTTGGGTGATCGGCGTCACGATGATATCTCTAAGATCGCCACCCTTCATCGGCTGAACCCGCAAGCGGACCTGCTTCCCCGATTGATGTCGCAGAAGATTGCCGGGAGAGGTGACGCTGAGTGCCGGGACACCATTGATGTCGGTGATGATATCCCCTTCACTCAAATCGATACCCGGTCGTGCCAGCGGGGACAACTCATCAGGGCGATCAGGATCGGTTCGATAGATTTTCTCGATGCGGAATCCGCCCCTGCTTTCATCGCGAACCAATCGCGCCCCCAAGGAAGCTGGAATGATCTCATCGCTGCCTTCGCGATGGTCACCGCCGTAAATATAAACATGAAGGGCTGAAAGTTCCCCGGCCATCTGGGATTGAAGATCGCTCAGTTCGGAGCGGTTCGTGACGCGATCCACCAGGGGGAGATACTTCGCCAGCACGCCTTCCCAGTCGACACCGTGCATCTCCGAATCATAGAAATAATCGCGTTCCAACCTCCATGAATCGACAAACATCTGACGCCATTCTTCACGGGGATCGAAAGCGAATGTCCAATCGGAGAGATTCACGGCGGCGTCATCGAGTGAGGCGGGTGCGCTGGATGAGGCATCGATGAAATAGAATGATTCCCCTTTGCGGATGAGGAGCTTCCCGCCGTCGCCGGTCAACTCATAACTTCTTATATCATCAACCAGAACCTTCGCTTTAGAATCATCGCTTTCGATTTTCATCATCATGAGGTCCTGCCGCCCGCCCTGCGGTGTTTCAGTGGAAATCCATAGCAGCCGGTCTTTGGTTACGGAAAGACTATTATAATTGCCCGGTGAAACAGGGATCTCCATCAGTCGTTGTTGAATTCCCTCCAGGTCAATGGATATCTTTTTGGTTTTCTCGCTCTCCCCGGAGTTTGTATCATCCACATCCTTGCCATCCCCGTCCGGTTTCTTCTCATCCGTCTCATCCTTGTGCAATTCATCATCCGGCTGGAACGGGCTGCGGGTTCCCGCTTTGAGGGGGATCATATAGAGCTTATTCATATTTTCAAAATACGGTTCCGGTTGCCGCCGGCCCCAGGGACCCCCGACGCGTGATCTAAAATGCCGCTCTGATAGGAAGTAAATCCATTCGCCCTGCGGATCCCACCGCCCGCATGTTGATTCATAGCGGTCACTGGTGATGGGAACCGATTCGTGCTCCTCGATGCCATAGAGATAAACCCGGGAAAAAGTGTTGGATGCTTTCATTCCATATAGAAAATACCGGCTGTCGGGCGACCAGTGCGGATCATCGAACCACCACTGGGGCGAGTAGGCGACCTGCTCCGATTTTCCGTTGTCGATCTCCAATAGCCAGAGTTTTTGATCTTGATCGGTATAGAGGAGCCACCGTCCGTCCGGCGAAGGGAAACCGGCCAGCCGGAGAACGGATCCATTATCCGTCAATGGCTCAGGATCACCGATGCCGTCGGCGGGCAGCCGCCACCATTCCACTTCGCCGCTTTCATCGGAGAGAGCGACAAGGGATTTGCCATCAGGAAGGAATTGAGCCTGGCGATAGCGGACCCCCGGTTTTCTTGTGACCTCAACAAAACGGCCTGTTTTAGCCGGTGTGACAAAGACCTGCCCCCTGGCTGTGAGAGCCAACCGGTCCCCGTTGAAAGAGGGCTGCGCCGCCGTGAGATAATCGATCGGTTTCTCGACCCAACGGATCCGGGTTTGATCAAAATCAGAGACGAGCGTGATGGGGATCTTTCTGCTTTCGCCGGAAACAACCGAGTAGAGATAGAGATCGGCGCCGAGCTGATAGACGATGTTCCCCTCTGAGAGATCGGGGTCCTTGACATCCCATCCCTCATACATGGTGTGCTGCCGGAGATCGGCGCCTTCAGCATTCATCGACCATATATTCATGGTCCCATCTCGATCGCTGATGAAATAGACACGGTGATCCCACCACATGGGGTTCCGGCTGGTGCTCGTGTCATCCGATGTCAGGGGGACCGCCTCTTCATTGCCGCCGCCATATTTCCAGATGTTTTGCGCTGTGCCGCCTCGATACCTTTTTGTGTGGCTTCCCTGTGCGGCGAAACGGGTGAAGAAAAGGGTCGAGCTCTCCGGATCGTAGGTGCCCTCCGCGGCCTGAGCCAAAGGAATGAGTTTGATGATCCCCGATTCCGGATCCAGGGTGGCGAGTTGTGTGCTGGGGAGTGTTGAAAAGCTCATTGTCGCATAAAGGATGCCGCCAGCGGGGGTCCAGCCCACCACACGTCCCTCTTGTCCATCATAGGTCAGCCGGGTGGGAAGTCCTCCCTCCATGGGGATTGTATATATTTCCCTCGGTCCTTCGTAGGAGGCGGAAAAGGCGACGAGCTCTCCCGAGGGGGAAATCGAAGGATAGTATTCCGATTCCGGGTGGGTCGTCAGGCGTTGCGCCGCTCCACCAGCGATGTCGATTCTCCAAAGATCTCCTTCCGCGACGAAGATCACACTTCCGCCATGAATCGCGGGATAGCGGTAGTATCCTTCCTTCGGCGCCGCGAGAAGTGCCGAGGGGAGAAGGAAAAGAAGGGCAATGGATAGGGACCAACGCATAATCGACCCTTTCTATATTAGGGATGGAATAAGATACCGCTGAGCTTAGCTTCTTTACAATATACGGATCAATGCCCCCGGATGTTGCCGGCATGGTACCGGCTAACTGACTTTATTTCAAAGAGTTCCCGGACAACATTGATTCTCCAGGTCACCCGCCGCCTTGCCGATAAAGGGAATGAAATATTGAATATCAACACCTGAGAGGGTAAAGGGAGGATCTGTATGCCATCGAAAAGAAGGGGAACACTATTTTTTGGTTTGCTGTGCCTCGTGGTCGCACTTCAGGGGTGCGGCAGCGACAATTCGACGAACAGCGGGGGAAACCCTGGGGACGATGATCCCTTTGAAGGGTATCTGATACTTGCCTCCTTCCAGGCGGCGTTGACCGAAAGCGGGAGTTTTACCGGTACGGTTCTCCGGCTTGATCCCTCTGATCCATCGGCGAGGGATTGCGCGTTCACGGTCAATCAGACGGAGATTCCCTTGGTCAGCTTGGCCAGCACTGATGATGAGGCGGTTTTCGCCAAATTCGATTGGGGTTATGACCCGGGAACACTTTACACCGCCAATGTCTCTGTGAATGGAAAATCGGCGCAATGCAGTTTTACGGCGCCGGATTATACATGGGTCACAATTACTGCTCCTGGAGATGACAGGGGATTCACACCCGGAGAGGCGATAGATCTGGTGTGGGAATACGATGGTGATGTCCCCGGACATGTCTATGTCGGTGTGAGCGGCTCGGACGGTGATGAGGACGTCATGCTCCTCGAAGAGGAACTGGCCGGATCAACGACTCATTATACAATCAATGCGGACAAGACGGGGGAGTGGGATTCATATGAAGAGCTGCTCATAACCGTCGATCTCGGTGAATTAGCCTGGCCCTTCACAGGAGAGCTGGCATCGGTGGGAAGCGGGATCGGCATCGTTCTTCCCGGGGATGCGGCCATCCTGACGCAGGGGGCCGATCCGGGTGAAACCAATTGGTGGATTACCGCCTATCTGGATCAGTGGACAATGGATGCCGATGGGACAAGCACAACGCAGGTCTTTGTGACGATTCAGGATGATTTCGGCGTCGATTGTCCGAATGGAACGACGGTCACCTTCTCCGTGACGCCGGAAGGGTACGCCGGTGTGACGCCCCAAACCGTAACAACAACAGACGGGGAGGCCTCGGCGACGGTCACCGCCGGTACGACGGCGGGGGAGGTTCACATTGTCGCCTCGGCTCTCGGCGTCGAAGAGTATGCCGAGCTCCACTTGAATGAGGTTATCCACGTCACGGTGAGCCAGGGTACCCATCCTGAAATTAATTGGACACCCGCCAATGCGATGTATGGAATGATCATCCGCCAGGCCGGTCTTTCGATAGGGAATGTCCGGTGGACGATCATCGGAACCATCGGGGGATTTCATCCGGCGGTGGTTTATGGAAGGGTGCCGGACAATGCACAGCAGCTCTACCCGCTGGCGGGAGCGGCGCCGATCCCTTTGACGATTGGAACAGACTACCAGCTGTGCCTCGTCGACGCGGTGGGCGACACGACTTTTGTGGATTTTATGCCGTAATTATTCGTGTGAACCTAGAGCAGATCCTTCAGCCGGAGCCTGGCGGCCGAGAGAACCGCCAGGCTCCTGCTACAAATTGAAAGCGATCTCCGAACTCGATCCCGCTATCTCATCAGCAGCATCCGCCGGCTCTCACGATAAGCCCCGGCATTCAGGCGATAGAAATAGACACCTGGAGCAACCTGATGTCCGTAATCATCCCGTCCATCCCAATGGATGGGATGACTCCCCGGCGCCTGCTCGATCCCACTCAACAGACTCTTCACGCGCCGCCCGGCCAAATCATAAATCATCAGGCTGACCGGCGCGCTCTGCCGCAGGTCGTAGCGGATCAAAGTCGGTGTTGTCGCCCGGAAGGGATTCGGCGCATTCGGATAGAGCTTTGTTGAGAGCGGCTGCACGGATTCGCCGGCCCCGGAAGAGACCTTTTCGAGTATCGTGATTTGCTGATCGGCGGCGACCATCAGACTTTCCTGAACCGTGCCTCCCGGCCAGAAGACCTGTAATGACGTGACGAGGGTCTCTGAACCCAGACCGAAATGGGCGATTAATGATTGTTGGAGACGATCGGCCTTGATTTCTCGAACCTGGATGCCGCGACCCGTGACAATTCTGACCCGCGCGCCGATACCGCAGGCGTTCGATGCAGCGCCGGCCAATTTTACTTGTAAGTAGTGGCGGCCTCCGGCGCTGTTGTTCTGAGCCAGCGTGTTGCTGTTTGCTGGGAAAGTGACGCCGAAATAGGTGTCGAGATCGCCGTCATTGTCATAGTCAGCCCAGGCATTAGTGGTTGTATAGTCCTCCCACATGAACAACCCATGTGTGTCCTCGACGAAGTTTCCCGAACCGTCATTGAGATAGATGCGGCTCCGCTCCTGGTTGTTGATAAGGTAGATATCGAGATCGCCGTCATTCTCTACATCAACACAGGTCGCCATGCTGCAATGGTCGGTGTCATCGAGAGGGGCCGCGGTGATATCGGTAAAGGCGAAGTTGCCGTCATTGCGCAGCAGTATGTTGGGA
Source organism: Candidatus Eisenbacteria bacterium (assembly GCA_018831195.1). NCBI lineage: Bacteria > Candidatus Eiseniibacteriota > Candidatus Eiseniibacteriota bacterium. The sequence goes on from JAHJDP010000117.1 coordinate 70,305, forward strand.
ACACCGTAATTTCCATCGACCAGGTAGATATCCTGATCACCGTCATTGTCGTAGTCACCACAGCAAGCCTGGTGGCTGCCGACACAACTCAGAGGGGGCGTCGTAATGTCTGTAAAGACGCCGTTGTCATTACGAAGCATCTTGTTTGGGACGCCCATCTCAACCAGATAAAGATCCATGTCCCCATCATTATCGTAGTCGCTCCATGCCGCGTGAGCCGTATTCCCCGTGTCGCCCTCGGGACCAATGGTGGCATCGGAGAAGGCGCCGCCGCCGTCATTGTGGTAGAGCTTGTTGGCCTGTCCGGAGAAAGCGACGTAGAGATCGATCCTGCCGTCATTGTCATAGTCGACCCAGGTGGGGCGATAACCGTAGAAACCGCAGTTTATCGGCCAGGTTGTTGCATCGGAGAAGCTGCCATCACCGTTGTTTCGGAACAGGATATTATTGTTGTTTCCATTGTTCCCGATATAGAGATCAATATCGCCGTCATTGTCATAGTCGCCCCATACCGCGCCCCCGGCGTAACCCTGCATGTCGCCCAGCAAGGTGGTGGTCACGTCGGTAAAGACTCCCCCACCGTCATTGCGGAAGAGCTTGTTGCTGACATATGGGGAATTCGCGACATAGAGATCTTCGTCTCCGTCATTGTCGTAATCACCCCAATTGCCGAATCCCCGCGTATCATTTAATGGGGATGCCGTCACATCCTTCCATTCGCTGAGACGGGGGATGGCTCCGGCCAAATCAGGACGGGGGCCGATATTCCCGCTGGGTGGTGTCACCTGTGGTGTTCCCGTTGTTTTCAGAATGCGGCGGAGATATATCGGATGCATGGAGAATCGGGAGGAAACATTAGCTTTCCAGTAACCAGCGCAGGAAGCCGCGGCGCCTGCGACGACCGGCGCGGCGCTGGAAGTTCCGCTAAAACTATTAGTATAATAATAATTCGATCCCTCGGCATTATAGAGGTAGCCATATCCGGTTGTGACGACGTCCTCACCCCATCCCTGGCAATCGACGCGGGCGCCGTAGGATGAGAAGGATAGTCTCTGCAAGTCGCCTTCTGTATAAGTCCCACCGGCATAGGCGCCACCGGCCCCGACAATGATCGCGCCTGAATCTCCGTACCAGTTCAGCAGATCCATGTTGATACCGCCGTTCCCCGCGCATTCGATCACGTGAACATCCTTGACGGCGATAGCCCATTCAATCGAGCTGTAAACGCCATTGTAGGTTTGGTTCGGGTAGGTATCGGTCCAAAACTCAATCGGCACAAATCCGTTACCACCCGTCAGGTCCCACTGATGTTCCAACAACAGCACATCTCCGGGATAGATGCCGCTGGCTGAAGCAGCGGCGACGATGGCGCCGGGGACATTCCATGTTGGGTTTGGATCTCCCATATAGGTTCCATAGAAAGTGCCGCAGGCCTTTATGCTGGAGCCATATGCGATCCCTTTGGTGCCCCAGGAATTATTTTCCGAACCGAAAATGCCGAGAACCGCCGTGCCATGATTATCATCATTCATTGGATCGGAACTGTAGAGATTGAGGATTCCACCGAAATTGTTAAAGAGATCGTTATGTAAAAAATTCCAACTGTACTCCAGATCGCAGACATTAATCCCGCTTCCATCGCCTCCGGGTTGCGTCCATGCCCAATCGGCATTGATTCCTGCCGGCGCAGATGTCGCGGGCCGTAGATAACCCTGGGAGGATTCATAATTCCCTGGTAGGGGAAGGATCATCGGTTTTGGAACCGGTCTCGCGCGATGGATACCCGGACAAGATTCAAGATCGCGGCAGATTTCCCAAATGTCCGGTCCCGAGCCTATTCTTAGACGATACATATTGTTCGGATTATAGAGTTCGTTTCCTGATACGGCTTCGCCTTGGGCGGTGAGTTCATCAATCAATTCCTCGGAAACATCACAAATCCTCCGCCACTCAGACCAGGAAACCCGGGATAGTACTTGATCAATGCCGATCAGTGCATTGGCCGCATTGAGATCAACCGGTGTTCCACCCCGCAGCCTGACCCGCGCATCCTTCTTGAACATAATTTCGACAAGATCGTTCTCGCAGCTATAAGGGGGAGGCGGAGTTATATCATTAGGATTTACGGTTTCCAGATTGATGCCGTTTAAATTTATACAATTCAAGCTTGTGCAATCCATTGAGCCGTCTGCGACGGCCACGCATGCGCAAAGGGCCGTGATGAATATGGTTCCGATTAGAACATTGGGCAAAGTTTTCATGACTCCTCTCCTTTTTTGCAACGAAGTCTCCTCGGGAAAGCAGAATCGGAGGAGGTCCTGGCCCGAATGATATCGGTTGTTTTATGGCCATGATCCTGTGGGGGAATAGAATTCGGTTTCACCTGGAATTTCATCTTACCCTCCTCTCATATCCTTGTGTTTGCCGATATGGGATTTCTTACAGGAGAAGATGAAGAAGAGGAGAATTCATTTTTGCCGGACTGAAAACGGCTATTCGGGGTTCCCGGTGAGTATGAATGCGCTCCAACAGAAAGGGTGAGAATAAGTTAGACCGTCCGGTCCCGCTCCCCGCCGTATCATCCGCCGTTTGGCCCGGGCCAGCGCCTGCGCCCGGTCGGGTTGTGTCGAGAGGGAAATTTCCCTGTAAAAATCCTGCATAAAGATGGATGTCGCTCTGCCGGACACCTCCCAGAGGGCTGCGACAACGCTTCTGGCTCCGCTGTAAAGGAATGCCCGGGTCAAGCCAAGAAGTCCCTCGCCGCTGACCTGTTCGCCGAGTGCGGAAGAGCAAGCCGATAGGACCACTTGATCGCACGGCAGATCGAGCGCGAAGACTTCTGCGACGGAGAGAAAGCCGTCATCCCCCATCTTAACCTGAGGTGTGAGAAGGAGGCCGGAATATCTCGGCCGTCGTTCATTAAAGATCCCATGCGTTGCGAGATGCAGAAGCCTGAAATCATGTTCCGCCCCCCATTGCTTGAGATTGGCCGAGACAGCTTCCCGGCCCCGCAAGACGCGGCACTGACCGTTGCCAAAGAGGGATTCCAACCCAGCGATTTCCTCCCCGGCATAGGGGAGCGGGGAAGCTTCTTTACCCAGGACAGCGCGGGCGAAAATTCCCATCTCGTCACCTTTCGGGAGGATGGGATCTCCAATGATCAGGAGACCTTTCTCGGAGGCGGGCCGGGCGACTGTTCCATGATCGCCCAGGCGCGCCAAAGCGCTGGCGGACGGGGTATAGATAACATCTTTTGTTAAAACAAGATAGGGGAAGTCACCGAATTCGGTGATATCGGCCGGATTAAAACCGGTACGGACCGGCATGATTTCAAAAGGCAGGTAGTACAGGATCCCGTGGGGGGCGATGATAACTCGCGTAGCTTTGTCGAGATCGCTTTCCACAGGACTTAATAGTATTTGCGAGAGTTTAACGGCGGCCGATGCAAAATAGGCCGGATCAGGACCGAGAAGATTGTAATCGCTCAGGAGCGGGAAAATATTCCGAACCGATTCTTCCAATTCAGAGCCCATCGGAAGTTTGTAAAAGCCGAATGAATCTTCGGTGATTTTCCAGAGATAGGCTGCGCTGTCTCCCATTATATATTCTAAAACCAGCTCACCCTTCCTTAAAATATCCTCCTGAAGATTCTTCAGGGTGCTGGGCCGCGGGTATTGTAACTCGGCGTACCGGGGGTCGGACATCCTCAGCTCTTGTTCGAGAAAATCCAACTCCTGCTCGAGACTCGCAATGTCCGCGAGGATCCGGATGGAATCGCTTCCTGTCGCTTCTAATTGTTGCTGGAAAAGCTCCTCGATGCGGTTGAGGATTTCGGCCTCGCGATCCTGATATAATGGATCGGCCCTGCTTCTGAGTTCGACTTCAGCCTCCGCCAGCATATCAAGGAATGAACGCGATTTCGTGCGCTGAGCGATCTCAAACGCCTTCTGATCATAGCCGGCTTCAGGATTCCTTTGGTGTAATTCAAAAAGAAGATCAATCGCCATGTGGTAATAGAGCTCTTTCCGTCCAAAAAAACTGCTTTGCACGCGGGCCGATCCGGCTAATCGTTCTCTTAGGCTCTCACGATCGGCCATGGCATCTGCAAGAAATGTTAAAGCCAGCTCCGAATCGCCTTGGGCCGCGGTGGCGAGTGCCAATCCCCAGTAGATATCCTCGGAAAAACCGCCGAGTCCCATCTCTGCACCCAATTCCACCGCCTGCCTAAAAGCCTCCTGCGCCTTCTCCCAATTCTTCTTTGAAAGGTGGCAGAAGCCGATATCCCTTGTTAAATAGGCCTGAGTAACGCCGACATTCCCCCGGATCGTCCCTGCGATTTGGGATGCCTGTTCCAAATGGGAAAGGGCCTTGTCAGTATCTCCTCTCTGATAATGACAGGACCCAAGATTCTGGAGGATTTGGACTTCCCCCCGCTTATTGTGCATTTGCCTGCAAAGATCCAGCGCTTGGAGGAAATGATGCTGGGCTTCTTCAAAACGTTCCTGGTCAATTAGAACGACGCCCAAGTTTGTTAAACTTGCGGTCGATAACTCCATTAATGAGTATGTTTGGCCGATACGATAAGATTCTTCAAAGAACTCACGGGCGCGTTCCAATTCCCCCGTCAAATAGGCAATATGGCCGAGGCTGAGGACGACCCAGCCCGCCTCCTGTGGACGATCGATCTCACGGGCCATCCGTCTGGCTTTATGAAGCAGCTGCGCCGCTTCCGATAATTCTTGGCGCATCAAAAGAATTGCCGCAACACGCTGGCACCCCTCGATCCGCCAGGTGAGATCCTGAGTTCTCTCACTGGCTTCGAGGGCCGCTCTTCTGAGATTCAGACAGTCGTCAATATTGTTTTGCCACCGCCGAATAATCGACAAGGCGAACAATGCTTCCATCTCCCATTGCGGGAGATCGTGCTCTCTGGCTCCACGAATAGCTGTCTCCAAATGTTCCACGGCGATTTCAATGTAATCGCCCTCTCCCGAGCGGCTTCTATCCTTGAACGTCATCCCCAAACCAATATGAAGATGGGTCGTGGACAAGGCATTTGCCAGCTGATCGCTGATTTTCAGCGCCGCCGCAAAAGAAGATTCGGCATCCGACCAATGTTCCTGTCTTAGACAAGCCCATCCGATTTGTTCCCTTAATACAAGTTCACCCATGAGATCTTTGCGGGATTCATAAACGAGGAGTGCGTTTGACAACAGGCTCTCAGCAGTCGCGGGCTGCCGGCCGAGGAGCTCTATACATCCTGTTCCCAGCTCTTCGATATAGGGGGCGCCGTCGCCCTTCGCCATCTGGTGGAAAAAATCAGTGGCCTCTTCATCCCTTTCCAATTCGTGCAGGGCCAGCGCCAGGCAATAAATGGCGAGGGGTTCATCGGCTTCCTGCGACAATATTCGCTTTGTCGCGACCTCCGCCTCTTCATACCGGCCCCGGGCAGTGAGGGCCCAGGCTGAATCGGCAGGGGATAGCGCCGCGGAGCATGGATCGGGGCCCAGGATGCAGAATCCTACGAGGAGACATTGGAGGAACTGCTTGCCATAAGATGAGATGGAGAGAACCATCCGTGCTGCGAGATGTCCGGTGAAACGCCGGGGATGGCGGCTATCGCCGGCGCCGGGCGTCAGACGCCGCTTGAATCCGAGGCCACACATGATAGTCATCCCTCTCGAACGGTTGGAAATCGTTTCATTAAACAGATCAAAAGACTGTAGGATTGTTGTAACGATTGATGCTGCAGGGAGTATGCCTGTTGATCTCAAACGAAGCAACCCGCTAGAAGGCAGGCAAAGGCAGGTGACGAAGAAGGCGGACGAAGAGGGTAGGCACGAAGGATATGACGGGTAACGAGTTGTCGCATTCCGGCTGCTCATTGGAAGTCCTTTGCGCCCGGGCTCGGGAAGGCGATTCTCAATCGGAGTCGCTTTTCTTTGAAGACCTGCGTGTAAGATTTCACTCGATTGCCAAACGAAGAGTGCGAGCGGACGATGTGGACGATGTTATTCAGGATGCCATTCAAATCGTTCATAGGAAGTACAAAGATCTGGAAATCTCCGCCGGGATATTGGTTTGGAGCCTGACCGTTCTCAGAAATGTCATAGGCAACTACTATCAGGCAAAAAGGAGAGAGGGTCGCCAAATGTCGCATGACGATCAAACCCTTGAGATTCGGGAACCGCTGGCGGTTTCTCTTTGGGATGAGAAATGGAGATGGGCGGAACAGACCTCCGGACTCATTGAGCGGATCGCCGACGCAATCCAGGCACTCTCTCAGAATGATCAACGGTGTGGGAAAATCATGAAAGGGGTTTTAAAAAGCATTGAACTAGGAGGAGGGCAGCGGGAGGTATCTCAAAGGGCCATGGGAATGATTCATGAGGATTTCCCATTTCTTTCCCGTGCGAGTTACCATGTTGCGCTTCACCGGTGCCGGGCGCGTCTTCGAGCCCTTTTAATAGAGATGGAAGGGAACCTCCAGCCGTGAAAGAGCGGATTCAGTGTATCGACCCTGAAAAGGGAGTTTTCATTGCGGCGTATGAACTCGGGCTTCTCGATGATAGTGAGGCGATGCTATTTGAGAGCCATCTGACGGATTGCCCCTACTGCCTTGAAGCTCTTTATGAGGGATCTTCCATTTCCAGGGTCATGACGGATAAGGCGCACCAGATCGGCGCGCTGCTTGAGACGGCCGGGGCGGGGATGGCTCCTGAAAAACGGGATAAGAATCCCGCCAAGACAGTGACGGACTGGTGGAGGAGCGCCGTCTCGCGGCTCAATAAATGGGGGGACATGACGCGCCAACCTAAAGTCTGGGCGCCCCTCGGAGCCCTCGCCGCCGCCGCGGTTGTTTTTGCCGTTCTTCTATCATCGGATGAAACCGCAAGAATCTCAGGATTAGCGCAGATCGAGCCCGTCCCTTATACACAACTGCAGACCAGAGGAGAAGGGGCGACGGACGCCGCTGAACGATTTAGCAGGGGTATGACCTATTATGCGGCGGGAAGATATGAAGAGGCCGCCGCTGAACTGGCAGCCTCCGTGGCGGCCGGGGAAAGGGACGGCCATTGGAAGAACCCTGATCAAACACGTTTTTATTTGGGACTCAGCCTTCTCCTCGAGAACCGGCCGGAGGAGGCCCGGCCCTATTTGAAAGGTACCGCCGCCTCTATAATCCGGCCGATAGCGGAGCGCTCAAAATGGTATTCCGCTCAAATTGAGCTGCTTCTGGGCAATCCTGAAATGGCGGTGGAATATCTTGAATTCCTGGCGGACAGCAGTATTGGTTATAGCAAAAAAGCGAATGAGCAGCTGAACACTTTGCGAGAAGCAGGATGGTAAGTCAAGGAGGTGGTCACCCCGAACGATCAGCTTGTGGAGAGATCCATCAAACGCCCGGGGGGCTTGAAGCGGATATTGTGGCCCGGGCTTCGTTGGCGACCAAGACGGCGGGGCCGATAATCTCATCATTAAAGAGCCGGGATGAATACCCGATTTGAACCTCGACATTTGGAAAAACCCGCTCTCTAACTATAATTTCTTTCGGGGTATCATCCGTATCGGGTGCGTTCATCTCCTCCTGGATTTTATCCCTCTTGGCTTCGAGGTTCATTAGTTCCATCGTAATCTTCTCAAATACATCCCTTCTGTCCTGCGGGAGACGTTCAAGAATAGCAGGGTTTTGTTCAAAAGGCCTCAACGTGGTTTCCAGCTTCTTTATCTTTTCTTCTAGATTCTTGAGGTTTTTATCGATAGTACCTGATCCGCCATCTTGGTTATAACGTGGTCCGACAATGATCGCCGTTCTGGCGCTCATCTTTGAACCAAGAGTACCGGCGTGGACTGAATGCCGGGCTCTTAGGGTGCCGCCGATGATGGCTCCGTTCTCAACGAGGATTTTGCCTTTGCACGTTATATTGCTGTCCAATATCGATTTGTGAACCAGGATATCACCGCCGACATCCACCGTTGCGCTATTGATGTAATTCGCCTCAAGCGAACCGTCGACGAGTATGGTTCCTTTGCCACGTGTTAGAATGGCGCCCATAACCGTCAGATTGCCGCCGGTTTCTACATTGGCAACCTCAATCGAGCCGCCAACGATGACATCGAATTCCGATTTGACGGAAAATCCGTCACAGATATTTCCCTTGATGAACACGGCGCCTTTATAATCGATATTCCCTACACTGAAATCGACGTCACCATCCACATTGTAGACGGGACTTATAGAAATGCTTTTTCCTTTGATCTGTATGGCTCCACTGTTTGTGGCCACACAAGTGTGGGGATCGATATATTGGACGTTGACGCCCGCTTCAAAGGGCATCGCCGAGCCTTCCCTTGCGACCAGCGTTCCACCATATATATCGATACCGTCGACACCGGGCGTGGGATCTCCGAGGCGGAGGATGACTTGGCCTTTGTCGACATTAAAGAAGCTGGTTACCTCATGGATATTTATCTTCTCTCTGCCTTCCAAACTCAGCGCCCGCTTTTCAAATTCAATTTCCCAGCTCACAGGGGCATCTATCCCATGAACCGGCGCCCGGCCCGAGAATAGTAAGTGTTCGGTGATATTGCGGGGGTTGGCGTTGAAATCAGCGATAAATTCGTCAAACAAAGTCGTATATTCGTTTGTGAGTTCAATTTTTTTCTCGGCGAGGAGACGCTTTATCATTTCAGCATCGATAGGTATCGGTTCTGAATCATGAATAATATCAAGATAGAGCGTTAAATTCTCGAGATCGGAACAGAGTCTGATCTGCCTTTTTTCATCCGTCTTGGCGGCTATTTCAGTGAGTTCGCTCATGGCTAAAAGAGTAGGTGATGCGGAAAGGGACTGCAATTCTTTCCCTGGCAAGCCCCCGCTTTTATGGCCCGCCCGCTCCCATTTCACCGGTTTCCAGGAACTCATTCATTGAGATGGCCGGGATTTCTGCCGATAGATAGAAAGCGGAATTATTTGGTTTCTGTAATCTCATGGTGTACTTCAGGTTATGGGTCTAATCCGATCAAGATCCAGCACCTGGGGATGGCAAAACAATGGGAGCTTTATTCATGGCCAAAGAGGCGAAGAAACGGATTGGTGAACTCCTCATCGAAATGGGTGTGATTTCAGAAGCCGATTTCACGAAAGCCCTGGAAGATCGCAAGGACCGTAAAACCCGCATTGGTGAACTCCTTATCGAGAAGGGGTTTTGCACGGACCAGGATATCGCTCTCGCCCTGGCTTCGCAGCTCGGTCTGCCCATAGTTGATCTAAAGACCTATCCGGTCGAGCCGGCGGCCATTGAAATATTGAATGAAAAGGTTGCCATAAAACATCTTATCCTGCCACTGTCGATAGAAGGAAAATCACTAAACATTGCGGTTGTCGATCCGTTGAATCTCGATGCAGTGGAAGATATCCGATTTATCTCCGGATTGCATATCAATCTTCACCTCACCACAAAATCCGATATCCAGTGGGCCATTGATCGTCATTACCATATCGGATCTTCCGTCGAATCATTGGTCCAGGATATTTCTTCGGAAAAACGCGTGATTGTCCTGAAAGCGATGGAGGAGACAGAGAAGGGCATTGAGGATCTGAAGAAACGAAGCGAAGCCGCGCCCATTGTCAAAATGGTCGATATCTTGATCTCAAAGGCCGTTGAGGGAAAAGCTTCGGATATCCATGTCGAACCCACAAGGGACTCGTTGATTGTTAGGAACAGGATTGACGGCCACCTCAGGGTGAGCACAACACTTCCCAAATGGGTGCAGGGAGCGGTGATTTCCAGAATTAAAGTCATGACGCAGCTTGATATCGCTGAGAAAAGGATGCCACAGGACGGACGTTTGCAGGTCAATGTTGGAGACACGATATGTGATTTGCGCGTATCAACTCTTCCCACAGCCTATGGTGAGAAGGTTGTTATCCGAATTCTCGATCCAAAAGGTCTGGTTGTCGGTGTTGAAAAACTGGGTTTTTCAAAGGAGAACGAACGTAGAGTCACATCGCTCATTTCCAAACCCCAGGGGATCTTTCTGCTGACAGGGCCGACCGGCACGGGCAAGACAACAACTCTGTATACCTGTCTGGCGCAGATACGCAGTGTTGAGAAGAATATTACGACTATTGAGGACCCAATCGAGTACGATCTGGAAGGCATAAACCAGGTTGCCATCAATGAGAAGGCCGGGCTCAATTTCGCCAATACATTGAGATCGCTGTTGAGGCAGGACCCGGATGTCGTCATGGTGGGCGAGATGCGGGATCTTGAGACGGCTCAGATTGCCATGCAGGCGGCGCTGACCGGCCATCTTGTCTTCAGCACGGTGCATACGCGCAGCTGCTCGGGCACTATTACGCGGCTTCGTGAGCTGGGCATTCCATCCTACCTTGTCAGCTCTACCATAATAGGGATCGTGGCTCAAAGGCTTGTCAGGCGCATTTGCCCGGACTGTATTGAAGAAGACTCACCGGGGCCGCATGATCTTAAGAGTTTGGGAATTCCGGAGACTCATGCCCATAATAAAATATTCTACGTGGGAAAAGGCTGTCCCAAATGCAATGGTTCGGGTTATAAGGGGAGATTGGGCGTTCATGAGGTGCTTGTCTTGAGCCCTCCGCTCAGGGATTTGATTGTTAATGATGCCAGCGAGCAGGCCATAAAAGAAGCAGCCATGGCCGAGGGGATGAAAACACTCTTGGAAGATGGAATTGATAAGGCCCTCAATGGGCAGACGACGATCTCGGAACTTCTTCGTACGGTTCATATGGATGATGATATACCGACTCTTTGTGTTCGATGCGGAACATACTTGAGGCCGGGGTTCGTTGGCTGTCCGATGTGCGGTCAACGGGTTAATCAAACCTGCGCCTTGTGTCAAAAAACGGTTAAACCGGAATGGAATTTCTGTCCCTACTGCACGGAGAATCTTGCGGTGGCCGGGCAGAATCTGAACTCCGCCTGATCTTCCGTGAGTTCCCTCCGGCCGGAACGCATGTTCTCTGACAGGAATCCTCCCAAGGTCAGTGAGGACCGCCAGAACTCATTAAATCAGCAGGTTGCGGCTTCCTCCATGGTACGCTGTTAGATTTTCCCGCCTCCCCAGTATCAGTTTATGGATATGAAAATGTTCATGAAGTTGAGGGGAATTTAACCTTTTAGAAAAGCGGCGGTGAGGCGGGGCGAACTGAAGCGCCGCAAGGGGGGAGGTCGTGACCATGAGATCATCAATGAGTATTAGAGGCCTGAGCGTTTCGGTTTTAATCGCTCTGTTATCTCTATTTGCCGGGGGCGAATCGATATTCGCCGGGGATCCGGTTGAAACCCATGGCGGATATGCCGCGTCGATCAGCGAGAGTCCAAATTTCCGGCTGGATTCTTATATCGTTTATGAAGACGGGAGTGGTAGTTACCCGACGATTCAATCGGCGATCAATGCGGCTCAAGATGGAGATTCCGTCCTTCTCGCAGATGGCACATTTACCGGAGGGGGCAATCGCGGGATTCATTATAACGGAAAGGCGATTACGGTTCGATCGCTGAACAATGATCCGGTCAATTGCATTATTGATTGCCAGGGCCAAGACCGCGCCTTCTGGTTTGACGGCGGTGAAGGTCGTGATTCCTATCTGAAGTATGTTACGATTCGCAATGGCCATGTCAACAGTGACGGCGGAGGGGTTCTGATCGGCAAAGCGGGGTTTCCTCCCATCACGGAAGATGAGCCGGCACATCCCTCGATTATTGGTTGTATCCTTGAAAACAATACCGTTTCAACTTTTGTCAATACGGTTCGCGGTGGTGGGATCGCCGGGATTGTCGGCTCCTCGCCGAGAATCGAAGATTGCATTTTTACAGGCAATACAACCGGCAGCATGGGGGTCGGTCAGGGGGGCGGTCTTTATCTCTATGGCGGCGTTATCCCATATAATCCCGAGATAATCGGCTGTTCGTTTCTCAATAACGATGCTCGGACTATCGGCGGAGCCGTATTTTTGGAGGGTACTGATTCCGAGATCGATAATTGCCTTTTCTCTGAAAATACCGCTTCGATGGGCGGGGCTCTTTATGCCTATAGTGCACAGATGACGGTTGAGTATTGTACGTTTACAAGAAATAGTTCATCCACTTCCGGTGGTGCAGTCTACATTTATGGAGATACCCCGTTTGCCCCGGATTTTATAAACTGCACTTTCTATTCCAATTCATCTTATACCGGAAGCGCCTTTATGTTCCATACAAACGGCAATGCGAATATTGTACGGACTATTGTCTCAGATGGCACCGGCGGCGTCGCCTTTGACAGGTATTTGGCTGACCCGGTGACATTGTCCTGTTGCGATGTCTATGGAAACGAAGGGGGTCCGGGATTTGTGTCCGGCCTGATTGGAGCCAGCAATAATTTCTCTGCGTTTCCGGCCTATTGCCATCCTTCAAATGATGATTTCACCCTTCGCGATATTTCTCCGTGCGCACCCGGCAACAGTCCCTGTGGCCAGCAGGTTGGAGCCTGGGGCGTTGGTTGTTCAGGGCCGATAACTCATCAGGTTTGCCCCGATGGCACGGGTGACTTCTTGACGATTCAGGCCGGGATCGATGCGTCACAAAACGGCGATACCGTAGAGCTCTGCGATGCGATCTATGCAGGCGCCGGCAATGAAAATATGGACTATGAGGGCAGGGCGATTACGGTGCGCTCCGCAAGTGGACACCCCGAAAATTGTATCATCGATTGCGGTGGGACCAAGCAGGGCTTTTATTTTCATAACAACGAAGATCGCACCTCCATGCTGGAAGGCGTGACAATCCGAAACGGCTATCACGTTCACAATGGTGGCGCTGTCGCCTGTTCTGCTGCGGCACCTTCCTTTATTAATGTTTGGTTTGAAGAATGTGACAGCTATGAGGGTGGTGCGGTGATGGTTAACGGCGCCTCAAATCCATATTTCTCCGGCTGCACATTCCAGGGAAACACCGCGGATAATGGAGCAGGGCTCGCGTTTGGTGGCGGTTCCACGGGATTAGTCGAGAGATGCGAATTTGTATCGAATACGGCCGCTATCGATGCCGGTGGTTTGTGGTCCGTATTCGGGTCACCCATCGTCCGCGATTGTCATTTTGAAGCCAACCAGGCCCTGTCAGGCGGCGCTATTCAAACCCAAGGAAATCTCGATCCACAAATCACAAAGTGTATGTTCTATGGCAACAACGCTGAATATGGCGGCGCTATCGCTGCATTCTATTTTTTCTCGACGATCGATTCGTGCACATTTGTTGATAATAGAGCCGATGGCGATAATGGATGGGGCGGTGGTTTCTATCTGGGGAATGATGCGGAGGCCACTTTGGAAAATTGCACATTCTATGCCAACAGCGTCGGTGGCCCCAATAAATGCGGCGCCGGTGCTTTCGTCGATTGGGATTCCCGCCTGTTCATTCAGAATACGATCATCGCCTACAGTACTGAAGGAGAGGCGGTCTGTTGCAATGTTAATTGCACCGCCACACTTGAATGTTGCGATGTTTACGGTAATGCCGGCGGGGACTATACGGCGTGTATCGCCACCCAGAACGGCATCAGCGGTAACATTAATTTGCCGCCGCTCTTCTGCAATGCACCCAACGGCGATTATACCCTCTCCGCCGGCTCACCCTGCGCGCCCTTTTCTCCGCCGAACCCCGAGTGCGACCTGATTGGCGCCTGGCCCATCGGCTGTGGGGGCCTGCTAAACTATGCCGATCACAATGTCGGCAATTGCCTTCTTACAATGACCGATCAGGGAATCCTTGGATTTATGGATGAAACACAAGCCGAGGGTTCCGGCTTTATTTATCCGATCACCGGGTCCAATCATCTCTATACGGGAGGTCTCTGGGTTTCGGATGGTGAATATGTTGCAAACCGGGACTACGATAGTGACCCAGCCCGCGAGTGGGTTGTCTCTACGGCGCCCGACGGCCATGTCGTCAGTGTGGCCGGGGTCGATCCCGATCAGATGATCCATGCAGGTTATACAGATGCCGGGGCGGTGTCACCGCACGGGCTCTATGTCCGTCAGGAATCATGGGCTTATGCGAATGCGCCCGATGATGATTATGTGATCATTCGCACTTTTATCCACAACACCAGTGGTTCAACGATGGATGAAATGTATGCGTCCCTGTTCCTCGATTTCGATTTGGGTGATGGAACGGATGACACGGGCGGGATCGACCGGGCGCGCTCATTGGTCTACATGACCGATACTTCCGGTGAGTATGTGGGTTTGAGGCTGCTCGATGCCGATCAGTCTCCTGATCGCCGCGCTAATCTCACCCTGATTCACAATCCGACCTATGTCTGGCCTCAGAGTTATCTCCTCGATGCCGACAAAATGGGGTTCCTCAGGGGAACGAATCGATCCTATATCCTAGAGGACGGCTCAACCCCTGATGACTATAGTGTTCTGGTCTCGGCGGGGCCTTTCTCACTCGCACCGGGGGACAGCAACGAAGTGACTTTTGTGGTATTGGGTGGGTCCAGTCTGGCCGACTTGCAGGCCAATTCCGATCAAGCGCAGATCCAGTTCATCGGGGATGCCGCGGGAACACCCGATCAAGAGAATCCTGCCCTGCTGACGACCTGTCTGCTGCCGAATCAGCCTAATCCTTTCAATCCCAAGACCATGGTTCGCTTCCAGCTCTCATCGCCGGGCCAGGTCAAGCTGGCGATCTACAATGTCGGCGGCCGCAGGATCCGGTCGCTGGCCCAGGGGGCGTTTGGTGGAGGCCCGCACGCTATCATTTGGGATGGGCGGGATGATTCGGGACAACCGGTTGCGTCCGGCGTCTATTTCTCGAGATTCGAGTCAGGAAACCACAGGGAGAGCCGGCGGATGATGCTGGTCCGCTGATCAGCTGATTTGTAGTGATCCCTGGAGAGGGCGGTTCGAGGTGAACCGCCCTCCTTGTCTTTGTCGGGAAGAATCTTCATAATCGATCCGAAGGAACTGTCCCCCCAAGCGATACCGGATGGGGAAAGGCCGGCTGTGCAACAAGAAACTCCAGCGGGTCATCCATCATTGGATTCACCCGCCACATCCCAGGGACCGCTTTGGCCCAAACGCCTGGAGCAGCTCTCCCGGACGCTGCGGCATCCCCAAAATAATTCTCAACAAGATCGGGATCGGGAGGCGGCATGGTTTCTTCTTAATGCCTCTATTTCCAAATACTTACGTATCCATCTCTCCCGCTTGGGAAAAGCCTCGCCTGAGGATCTGGAAGATATCGCCTCACAAAAATCGTTAGATTTGCTCCGCAGAATCGAATCAGGGTCATGGGAGATGACGGGCAGGACCGATGGCGAAATCATGGGATTCCTGTCAAAGGCGGCCCGCAACGGCTTGTTGGATCATCTCCGTGAGAAGCGACGCCGGATTGAACCGGTGGATGAAGATCGTCCTGAATGGGATGTGGGACCCGATACCCTGGAGAATGCGGTTAGGACAATGAGCCCGATAGATCCCCCCGACATTCAAGTAGAGCGAAACGAATTCGCGGCTGCGCTGCGGGAATGCGCCGAGCAATTAAGCGATCGTTCCCGCAAGATCTGGTTTTTCCGGGTCTTTTGCGGACTGTCGAGCCGGGAGATTGCCTGCCATCCGGAGGTGTCGCTCAAGGCGAGCCATGTCGATGTCCTATTACAAAGGACCCGCATAATGATTCGGGATTGTATGCGACAGAAAGGTCATCATCCCCAGGAAATTCCGCCGGGGACATTTGTGGAATTATGGAAAGCATTCCGGCTTGAAGAGATCTTGAATCCGGGAGTTGGAGAGTGAAATACCGTACCGACAATCAGAGTACCGGCGGAAGTTCCGGTCACCTGAGGGAGGATCTCCTCCTGGATTTGTTACACAATCTGCTACCGAAAGCAGAGAGGGATATGGCCCTATCCCATTTGTCGGTTTGTTCACAGTGCGAGTCTGAATTTCAGGAAATGGTGAGCCGCCGGGAGCGGCTCAGGGCGATGGCGAAATTGACGACCAACGCCGCCGGCGAGATCGAGCTTCAAACACGATCCGGATCGGACCCGGTTAAGTGCGGGGAGGCCGCTTCACAACCGGTTTCCGATCAGATTTCCCGCACTTGGAAGGGTCTCCTATCCATCCTCAAGCGCCCTCGAAATCAGTTCGGCGCGGCTCTCGTTGTCGCCACAGCGGCTCTCCTGCTTGTCATTTGGTCTCAGCATGAGGACGCAGATACCGCATCGGATCTTTATTGGCTGCCTCGATCAAGTCAGGAAATGCAATTTCGCTCGGGGTCCGGAGATGCCATCCATGAGATTCTCGCGGATGGACTCGATGCCTATGCACACCGGGATTTAAAATCGGCGATCCAGCATCTTGAGAGTGCTCAGGCGATGGGTCATCTGGAAACGGTGCGAAAAGTCTATCTTGGCAGCGCTCTGGCCATGAGCAGAAGATATGGTGAGGCCGCGGAGCTGTTGAATTCAGTATCAAGCCGCTCGCTGCCGGATCCATGGGGCAGCGAGGCGCGTTGGACTCTCTATATCGCCTTAAAGAAATCCGGCCGGACATCCCTCGCGGATTCCCTATTGAATGTGTTGGCTGCGGAAACAGGCGCCATCGGTGACCGGGCGCGTCAATTGATGCAGCCATAAAACTGACCTTTGCCCAACCAGGAGGTGTCACCATGCGCTATGGCTCCACATGGGTCAGCCTCCTTTTGTTGCTGTGCGGGCTATATGCCCCCTGCTCCATCTCAATCAGTTATGCCGATGAGGAATCCACCGGGAATGCCGGCAGGACGCAGGATCCGGACTCCTTGATCAAAGGGATTGCCGGTCTGCGCGTGGACGCAAGATATGATGAGGCGTTGATCCAGGCCCGCGAACTCACCCGACTTCTTGCCGACGATCCGGCGGCAAAACCATGGAGAAAAATCGACGCCGAGTGGCTTTTGAAAACATTGGAGCAGATAACAACCCTGTCGAAGGAGGATCAGGAGGAGCTTTCCGAAGCGGATGGTTTGGTGACTGATATCGAGGATTATTGGAGTGGTGGTGAGTATGCGAAAGGAGTCACCGCTGCCGAACGGCAGTTGCAGATTTATCGACGCCATTTTGGGGATGCGCATCCTGAGATAGCCCGAAGTCTCAATAGGCTGGCGCTCTGTCTTTTCGATCTGGGGGATCATGCCCGCGCCGAGGAATTCTATCATGAGGCCTTGAATATGAGTGTTGAGTTGCTCGGGAGAGAGCATCCCGATGTTGCGGAGGTTGATTCTAATCTGGGTTGGCTGGCTTATATCCAAACCGATTATCGGCAGGCTGAGCAATTCCATCTTGAGGCGCTGACCCTCCGCAGGGAGGTCTTCGGCGAAGAACATGACAGGACGGCGATGAGTTTGAGTGATCTGGCGGCTGTCTATTGGAGGGAGGGTGACTTCGCCAAGGCGGAGCCTCTCTTGAGGGATGCCGTAGCGAAGTGCCGGAAGCGGGTCGGAAATGAACACGAAGACACGGCGACGCTGTTGTACAATTTGGCTTGCCTTCTTATGGATCAGGGAGATTATAGCGCGGCAGAATCACTTTATCGTGAAACTCTGGCGATCCGTCGAAAGCAGATGGGAGAAGACAGTCCGCGCGTCGCCAGCTGTTTAAAAGCTCTGGCAACACTTCTTTACCGGAAGGGAGATTATGAAGCGGGGGAGCCGATCCTCCAAGAAGCTCTGGAAATGAACAGGAGGCGGCTGGGTGAAGATCATCTCGAGATCGCCTCCAACAGGAAGAGCCTGGCTTCATTCCGCCGGCAAAAAGGAGACTACGGCGGTGCCATTGAGCTGTTAAACCTGGCCATCCCCTCCCTGGTAAGAATTCTGGGCGAAGAACACCCCAAAGTCGCGGCGGCATATGATGCCTTGGGTTGTTGCCTTGGGAGTCAACACCGGTATGCCGAAGCTGAGGTCGATTTCGCCAGAGCGCTGGAGATGTTCCGCAAGTTGCTGGGAGAAGAACATCCAAAGGTGGCGATGGTCCTGAATGATATGGCGATCAATGACTTGGCTCAGGGGCGCTATCAGGAGGCGGAAACAGCCTTTAAGCAGGCAGCGGATGTGTTTGAGACGGCGCGGCTCCGAGCTGGAGAAGGTCTTACCCGCGCCCGTTTTCAAGAATCCCCTTACACTCGCCTCGCCGCGACCCGGTTGCGTCTCGGTGATCCGATGGGCGCCTGGCGCGCCGCGGAGAGGGGATTGGGACGTGCTTTGGCGGATCTGCTCATCGCCACTGGACAGCGGACCCTGACTCCTTTTGAAATCGCTACACAGGATTCCCTGAATGGTGAACTCGGCCGGCTGGAAAGACAACTCGAGGCGCTTGGAAAGACATGTGAGACAGACTCCACGGGTGAGAAGCTCGGGGAGTTCAACGAGAAACGCACTCAGCTTCTCTATACGGAAGCCGCTTGGAGCGCATTTCAGCGCGGGATCGCCTCGAGGTATCCTGTGACCGAGGGGCAGGTTTTCCCCTTGGAGCGGATCCAGCGCGGGCTTGATGATGAGACGGCGATACTCGGGTGGCTCCACACTGAAATGGAGGAAAAGACTTTTGATTCTTGGGGCTATCTCATCCGGCATTCCGGCCCGGTCACTTGGATTGAAATAAAGGGGGCGGATGATGTTGTCGATCCGAAAGAGCCGACGGCATTCGATTTTCATGAAGCCTTGATCATTGCGGCTTCCTGGCCCTTCAGGGTCACGGAGGTTGAGCGTATTGAAGCTGATGCCCAAGCGATTTGTGAAAGATGGATCGATCCCTTCTCGGAATGTCTTACTGATATTAAAAACCTAGTCATTATACCTACAGGACCGATGCTCGGTATTCCTATTGAGGCCCTGAAAGATCATGGTGGGAGATTTATTGGAGATCGGTACGCTGTCTCTTACGCCCCTTCGGCGACAATCTATACCTGGCTGCAAGAAATGGGGAAAAGAAATTCAGACCGGCCATCCCACAAGGCCCTTCTCGTCGGCGATCCGCCTTTTACATTAGATCAGCTCGCCGCAATGGAAAATCAAGAGAAGGAACCGGTCTATTTCTCGGTGCGCGATATCCCAGTTGATTTGCCGGTGCTGCGGGGAATGCTTGCCGGGAATCAGGAAGCGCTGGCCTCTCTACCACGCCTGCCGGGAACGCGTGAGGAAGTCAAGAGAGTCGCATCTGTTCTCCCTGATGCCATGACACTCATCGGCCCTGACGCCACGGAACAGGAAATCGTTGATCTGGCCTCATCGGGCGCCCTTGGCGAGTTCGATCTTCTCCATTTCGCGACCCACACTCTGATGGATGATGAACAACCGGAACGTTCCGCACTCGTCTTGTCCCTGGTCAATCTTCCAGACCCACTGGAAACGACAATGGAGGGGAAGAGAATCTACGACGGGCTGGTCACTTTGGAAGAGATTGTTCGTGAATGGGACCTGGAAGCCGATCTTGTGGTGCTGTCGGGTTGCCAGACCGCTCTCGGCGGGAAAATGGCGGGGGAAGGATTTATTGGTCTGGCATATGCTGTATTGCAGGCCGGAGCTCGAAGTGTATTGGTGAGTCTTTGGAGGGTTGAAGATACAGCGACTTCGCTTCTCATGGGGCGCTTTTATGAAAATCTTACAAATTCGCAACGCCATCGTGATATCTCCGGAAAGAATCTCCCAATGAACAAGGCTGAGGCCCTTGGTGAGGCAAAGCAATGGCTGCGAAACATGACCGATGCCGAAGGCGTACGACCTTTCCAGCATCCGACGTATTGGTCCAGTTTCATCCTGATCGGGGAGCGATAGCTTGTGCTTCGAAGATTGCATTTGGCGTGTTTCCTGCACACCTAGCAGGGTATGTCGAAATGTCGAACCTATTTCAAGCCGCCGCACTGTCCCAATCCGCATTGCCGGTATCACAAGAAACCGGA